>JAEOTU010000027.1 GCA_016839665.1 Candidatus Hodarchaeota archaeon | reverse complement strand
TCTATTCTGGGGCCTCTGGTGCATGCATTTTATACGATGTAACTAGACCTAAGACCTATAAAAACGTACACAATTGGTTACTCGAGTTTATGCTTTTTTGCAAATTGGAATTCTTCCCCGTTATTCTTCTTGCCAATAAAATCGATTTACGGGAAGAAACTTTTACAGTCAGTACCTCAGAAGGTGAGGAGTTAGCCAAAGGTGTTTCCATGAAGTACTATAAAGGGAAATGGACGGTACCATTTGTTGAGACCTCAGCAAAAACAGGGGATAACGTGAAGAGGGCGTTTAAAATGTTAGCTGATTCAGTAGTTGAGTTACAAGATAAATTCGCCGCTCAAAGGGCAATTTCATCAAAATGATTGATTCTAATTGTTTTGTAGCTGAAGTATGGATCCGGACTACTACAATTAATAAGAATCAAGTCTATTCACTTTGAAAAATCCTTGCTTAAGATAAAATATGCAAAAGAAAGAAACAAACTCTCCGATAATAAGGAAAACAATTTAGTTAGGAAAAATATTAGAAGCATGGAGTTCTAGATTTGTCCAACAACACAGTCAGTGAAATTCCAGAACGAATAAAAAGCTTAATAATGGACAATTACCTTGACAAACCAATCCATGAATACCCACGTGAAGAAATCGCAAATTTTACACCGAAATCTATTATCGGGATTGGAAAATACTATGCGGCAAAACTAAAACGGAAAGCAGAAGTCAAAACTATTGCTAATCTTGCAAATCTCGACTATACAAGGGCAGAAGAAATAGGAATAAGCCAAAAGCTCCTAACAAAATGGACCCTTTCCGCCACAATTATCTATAAGTTTGCTATGAGTACCGAAATCCCCTTGTCTGCGCGTCGTGTGTGTTTCGCAGGTTTAGAGGCAGCAGGAAAAACCAGTATCATTAAAACCTTACAAAACCAAAAAACCACCCCCGCTGATCTACCAACTCAAGGCGTAGCATTGGAACATCTATCTTTCCTAGGATTAGATATTTCTGTGTGGGATTTAGGCGGTCAAGCTAGTTTTCGTAACCTCTATTTAGATGATCCAACACATTATTTGGCTCGCTCTATGTTATTATTTTTTGTAATTGACTCGCAACAAGAAGTACTTGCACCAGAAGCTGCGAAATACTTTGATGATTTGTTAATAAAGCTAAAATATTTGAAAGAGACGCCTAACATATTCTTGGTTCTTCATAAATACGACCCAGACTTAGATAAAGGAGTCCTCGATAAATCAATCGATCAAATAATAGAGCTATTAAATCCAATTTTATTAAAACACAGTATAAGACAACGAGTGTTAAGAACAAGCATATTTAATGTTCAAGGACTAGTATGGTATTTTTCAAGAATTTTTGCTGATATTTCTCCCGTCAGTGAAATATTATCAGATTCATTAGCCTTCTATTCCCAAACTCATGGTCTAGCAGCAAGTTTTCTCATAACTGAGAGTGGCTTTATTGCTGCTGAATGGACAGAGCAAATCGAAGAGACAAGAGACAAGGTATTTTTGGAGGTCATGGAGGAAATCAGAAAAGAAGTATATGAAACCAAAGAAAGACGCTATCATTTTTCATTTATCAGCCAGATAGGAGGGATTTTCATCACTATTGATCGAATAGAATTTGGCTCAATCAATTTATTCCTCTGTTCAATTAGTACGGAACCAAAATTAATAGATGACCCAGAGATGGAAAAACTCCATGAAGAAATCCGTCCATGGATCTTTAACTTCTTTTCTATAATTACGACTTAGAAGAATAACGCTACAATCGTTATTTTTAAATAGATTTCATTTTTCGTATCATCCGTGTTAAAAGAGATCATTTAAACAGAAATTAAATGAAGTGACAATCACATTCCTGTAAACAATATTTCCTCTCACAGATTTGGAGTAATATTATTGACTCTTCTTACTAGACTTGCTGAACCCATCCGGAATTATCGGGCAAATCAAATTGTTAATTCTTTAAGTTTTTTTATTCAGCCAGGTGAGTCAATGCTGAGTGTAGGGGATGGGGATGGGTATGTTTCAATGCGAATCAAGGAAAAAATTGGAATTGAGGTTCAAGGATTAGACATTCTCCCGTATCAAGAATATCGTGTCATTGGTATTCCTCTTACTCTTTATGATGGAAAGAATATACCCTTCCCTGACAAATCCTTTGATATTATTGCTGGTATATTTCTTCTACATCACTGTAAGGATGATACGATACTAAAAGAAATGATTCGGGTGAGTAGAAAGAAGTTAATTATTGTTGAAGATGTTTTTAATAATTCCCTAGAACGCCTAGGCTTACAAGTTATTGATTGCATTGAAAATAGAACATTTTCCTCTGAGATGCCTATTCCTCATAATTTTCGGAATTTGAAGCAGTGGAAGAAGGTTTTCAAGGCCTTTGATCTTGAATTAATCCGTTCAACGCAATTTAGAGCACTGCCTCTTCCAGTTCGTAATCAATTATTCTGTTTAATCAAACGATGAATGTGATATAACCCTCTTGAATTGTAAAGAAAATTAAAGTTTATCCTATCAGTTCTTTTATTCTTTGTTTTTCTTCCGAAGTAAGATCACCATTTTCTTGACATCGGCGCATTTGATACAAAATACGCAAACTATTCTTAAAATCTTCTTCTGATTGAAAAGCTTTAGAACCCTCAGCAGAACCAGATGGAAGAGGTTCATTCAGCATCCGGTACGGAAGCTGATCATATACTCCCGCGTATTTGGAAAATTCTCTCATGTTGAAATAACGGGTTAAACTCCAAATATTTTGCGCTATCTCTCGTACGTCAGTCTTATGACCAGTGACTGCAGTATAGAGGGCTTGTGTATCCTCTAAGTCTAACGCTGGTACTATTGAGTGAGTAAAATGGCAAATTATTAAGGAATCCTTGATTAATTTGAGATCTTGTTCTCTGACAAGAGTTTCCACGACATCAGGAGTAACTGGTTCATTAGGAATTTTTGATGTAGCTGGCCACCCCCGTAAGTGGGATGCACCAACCGCGGCTGTGGCGTAACTTAATCCCAATGCCAATTTTCCACGAGGATCCCATGCGGCCATTTCCAATCCTTTGACATTGATTGCAAATTTGTCGGTATCTTGACCAAAAACTTCAGCAGCCTTTTTTGTTCCTTCTGCTAAAATATCCCCTACACCTTGCCGATTCGCAATTTTATGAATGAGATCAATTAAGCCTTCTTTGTCTCCAAAAGAAACTTTTTCTGATTTATATTTCTTTGGTACTAGATCTTTCTCTGAACATTCCATGAAAAAAGCAATAGATGAACCTAGGGAGATAGTGTCTAGAGAATAAAGGTTTGCAAGATAATTTGCTTCTATAACTGTGTCGAAATCAACACCACAATTGGAGCCGATCAAACCAAGTGTTTCATATTCAGGAACTGGAATGATATGCCCTTCTTTAGCATAAGAAAACTCCTGTTTCAAGATATGAGCACAAGAAATTGGACATTTATAGCAAGGCTGCTTCCTTGTTGTGTATTGACTCATGGCTTCCTCTTCTAGGAGTTCAGGATTTTCAATTGTTCCTTCCTGGAAATTTCGGACAGGTATCTGATCGCGATTAGAAGCAACAGAAACTAAATTTGGGGTTCCTATTCGATATATTCTAAGGCCAGAGGTTCGTCCAGTTGTCGCTCTATTTCGTAGCTCTGTTGCTAACTCCTCACAAGCTTCAAGATCAGCTACAGGAACGTCCTTAGATGATCCCTTGAACACAATAGCCATGAGATTCTTGCTTCCGAAAACAGCTCCTATTCCGCCACGGCCTAAATTCCGAAAACTCTCACTTGAAATACATGCAAATTTAACTAAATTCTCTCCAGCAATCCCAATTGACATGATTTTAGTATTGTCTCCCAATTCCTCTTGAATTTTTGTTTCTTTATCCAATGAATCCAAACCTGTTAATTGCTCTCCGTCTCGAATTTCAATATTTTGATTCCTAATTGCGATGTAGCAGGGATTCGCAGCAGCTCCTTCAATAATTAATGCGTCATAACCCGCAAATTTTAATTCAGGTCCTATCGAACCACCTGCATGTGAGTCTAAGAAAAGTCCCGTCAAAGGTGATTTAGTGACTATTGCGTATCGGCCACAGAGTGGAATAGTTGTGCCTTGTAACGGTCCTGTGACTAGAATAATTTTATTTTCAGGCCCAAGAGGATCTATCTTGGGTTCTAATTCTCGAGTTAATATATAAGCTCCAAGTCCTTTCCCTCCAAGGAAGGTTGCACCGATGTTTGGCAATGGTTCAACAGAAATGCATTCTGTGCTTAGATTGACTCTAATCAGTTTATTATGGTAACCACTAGTCATTATAATTCAGAAAAGAGAATGAAAGTGTCATTGATAAAACTTTTAGTGCGATGTAAGAATATTCAAATTTACAGGACTATCTTGACAAAAACATTATTTGGTGTCACATAATGGCTGTTAATTTGTCGGGCGGATCGTTAGTCGCAAAAAGTCTCCTCCAAGAAGGGGTACAATATGTGTTCTCGATTTGTGGAGGACATATCAATCCTATTTACAAATCTCTCGAAGAAGAGGGTATTCAGATTATCACAACTAGGCACGAACAAGCTGCGGGAAATGCAGCTGAAGGGTGGGCTAAAACAACTCGTACTCCTGGTGTTTGTTTAGTAACAGCAGGGCCAGGTTTTGCTAATGTCCTTCCAGCGCTGATTTCGGCATATTATGCCCGAAGCCCTGTTATTGCTTTAACAGGTCATAGTGCCTTACGTGATCTCGATAAACACGCGAATCAAGAAGTCGATCAACTGCCTCTTGCGAAACATGTCACAAAGTATGCAAAGATGATTCATGAAACAGCTAGAATACCTCAGTATATTCAGGAAGCGTTTAGAGCTGCTACAACAGAGAATATGGGTCCCGTGTTATTAGATATTCCCCAAGATATTCAAACTTTGCTTTGGGAACCCAATGATGAAGATTTCTTCTTCTCACGGAAACCGCGAGAGTATCGTGTCCAGGGAAAAACTTACCCTGATCCCATATTAGTCAAAAAAGCATCAAAGATACTCCTTGCAGCAGAAAACCCGATTATCATTGCAGGAAGCGGGGTTTATTGGGGAAATGCCTCCGAAAGCTTGTTACGAGTAGCTGAGTTTCTATCGATCCCTGTCGTACACGATGAGCTAGGTAAGGGGTGTATCCCAGATTTACATCCTCTTTCAATTGGAAATGCAATCCAGAATATTCTTATAAAAAAAGCTGATGTCTTACTGGTGCTAGGAGTAACTTTTGGGGAATTACAAGGGTTTGGAACCAATTCTAATATTTATAGTTCTGATGTCAAAGTAATATGGGTCGATCCTGACTCGAGAGTAATAGGAAAGAATCGGCCATTTGAGCTTGGAATTCCATCTTCTATCGACCCTTTCCTTAAAAAATTGATGCTTGCTTTAAAAGAGGAAACGTCCAAGGAAAATTTACATGTAGAATGGAGTAAATCGGTAAAACAGGATCGGATAGACTTGGAATCCATTTTGATGGGACCAGTTGATTCAAATGAAATTCCTATCAAACCACAACGACTTACAAAGGAGATTCAACCATTCTTAGATGAGGATACTCGATTATTGCTAGATGGTGGGGATACTACTGTTTGGGCACTATTAATTCTGAAATCCAAGTATCCTGGACAAATAATGATGTCACATGGTCCAACAGGCCACCTGGGTGGGGGATTACCTATGGGGATTGGAGCTAAACTCGCTGAACCTGATCGAAATATAATGGTTTTGACTGGAGACGGGAGTTTTCTATTTAATGGAGCGGAGATTGACACTGCTGTTCGATACGACCTCCCTCTTGTTATTATCATTGAAAATGACTCTGCTTGGGGTATGATTGCTCATAATCAAGATTTATCTTGGGGTCGTCGAATTGGTAGTGACTTGAATAAACAGATTGATTATGTTAAATTCGCTGAAAGTCTTGGCGCTCAAGGAGAATTGGTCACCCGTCCTGAAGATATTTCTGGTGCTATAGACCGTGCTCGTCGAAGTGGACAAGTAGCGTTAGTGGATGTTAGGATTGACGAATTTGAAACAAACATTTTAAATCAACGGGCAGCTGCAGGAGCAGATCCTAGCTATTGGCAATGAAACTGTGATATCATGGCAACACTTATTACTGGGGGTACGGGATTCATGGGATCGTTTTTAGCACGTCATTTACTTGAAACAACGAAAGAAGAACTGATACTCTTTGATTATTTCATTAACAAAAAGAGAATCAAGGACATTGAAACTAATTCGAAGGTTTGGATTTTCCAAGGAGACCTCTCAAATTGGTCAGAAATTGTCCCAATCTTCAAACATAATAATCAAATAGATACAATATTTCACTTCGGTAGTTTGATGCCCCCATTCACAGAAGAACAGACTGAAACTGCTTTTAAAATTAATATCCAAGGTTCATTTAATATTTTTGAATGTGCTCATCTCTATAATGTTTCCAAGGTTATCTATGCAAGTAGTGCTGCGATTTATAGCCCAGGAGTTGATCTTCCCATCACAGAGACTTCTTATCGGGAACCATTAACTATGTATGGAGTGGGAAAAGTATGTACAGAAGTCTTGGGAAAGTTCTACCATCGTCGCAAAAATGTAAACTTCGTAACTCTTAGACTCCCCGCCCTCATTGGCCCTGGCCGTACAGGCACAGGAATGACAATATATGCTAATAATATTATCCAGTATCCAGCCCAAGGATTGAAAGCGGTTTGTAATGTAGAACCTGAAATCACCATCCCAATGTTATATATCAAAGATGCCACTAGTTTATTGGGTAGCTTACTTAAGCAAGAAAGCATTAGCGAACAGGCATACAATCTCGATGGATTTTGGATTTCAGCCAAAGAATTAGCTAATCTAGTCCGACACGAAATTCCGGAAGCAAAGATTGAATATGAGCCTGATCCTGAGTTATCTTTCCTGTTAAAATTCTTATCAATGATGGAAGGTGACGATAAATTGGTACGGAAGGATTTAAACTTTAAAGCAGTTTATTCACCTGAAAAGTTAGTTAAAGACTTTATTTCTGAAGTTCAAGGGAATTGCCATTATCAAATCTAGTTTGTGGAAGTAGTAGACTTGACTGAAATACAAAAAATAGGAATACTAGGTGCAGGAGTCATGGGTCCAGGAATTGCAGAGGTGTTCGCAATCTTTGGGGCGGAAAATGACTTTGAGCTTACGATTTATGATATTTCTGATGACCAGTTAGAGAACGCGAACCTCCGTATGCAAAATGATTTCGCCAAAGTTGAGAGTACTGGATTGTTTAGTAGTACTGATCTAGAGTTAGCTCGTAAACGGATCCAATTAGATACTAATATCGATTCTATTGCTGATTCTCATCTTATAATAGAAGCTGTTCCAGAAATAATCGATTTAAAGCAAAAAATTTTCCAAAAATTGGATGAAATTACACCTTCTTCAACAATATTAGCCACCAACTCATCTGGTCTGAGTATTTCAGAGATTGCACGTGTAACGAGACGACCTGACCTATGTATTGGTACTCACTTTATGAATCCACCCATTCTTATGCCACTGGTAGAAGTAGTAAAAGGTCAAGACACTTCGGATAGTACCGTTCGAACCATAATTGAAATTCTTAGTAATGTAAATAAACGTCCCGTTTTAGTTAAGAAAGACCTTCCTGGGTATGTTCATAATCGTTTACAGGCCGCATTATTTCGAGAGTTAATGTACTTAGTAGAAGAAGAAGTGATGGATGTTACCGATTTAGAAACTACCGTTCGGTATGGATTAGGTTTACGACTCCCTGTGATGAAAGTGTTTGAGATGGTAGATTTAATGGGGTTGGATACAATTCAAAATGTTCTCAGATATTTATATCCAAGTTTAAATAGGTCAGTAACTCCTCCCACATTTTTAACAGAGATGATAACGTCTGGAAATCTGGGTGTGAAAAGTGGAAAAGGATTCCATGACTATTCAAATGAAAATATGCAAGAAGCCATGAAAAGTAAAGAAGCCGCAACATTTCAGCTTCTTATGATGATGCAGCAATATGATTAAGGTACTGATACTATTATTCGGAGAAATCCGTTAGCAACAGTGCAAAGAATCCTTCAGTAGATTTTATTTTTTCTTGGGCTCTAACTTCTATTCTACCATGTAATAAAAGCCAGTTGATACGTTTTAGTTCTCTAAATGTTGGTTTATTGGTGGTTAATGGGATTCGATGGATTCTTCGGTCTGCCTTATCAAATGGAAGATTCGTTTTGGCCTTGAACAATTCACTCCATAACCGAGGAGAACATTGGTAGAAGATCAAATCCACATCCATTCTAGTTTTATACCATTCTTGGAGTTTAGAATTTATTTCTTCAAAGAATTCTCGGGTTCTGGACAGTCGCAGTTTAGCTCCTCCTCTCGATTTTCCCTTTAAAGCCTGATAAGTTAGTTGCGCTTTTCCTTGCTTTTTTCTTACCATATACTTTTTGATAACTTTATGGTGGATAATGACGCCATTTTGGCTAAGACCTATAGATGCATACCCTGCTCGAATAAGGAGAATCAAAAAAGTTGGAATTTCTGAAGAAGCAACTCTTAAATGTATTGCATCTAAACATTTGTGATTTAATATGTGAAAAATAGTAGGTAGGCGTATCTTGCATTCAAAATCGGCCGTCATACTCGTACATTGGAATACATGATTTTGTGAAATATATTCAAATTTCAAATTACATCGCTTTAAAATCTTTAGAAAATCAATTGTATCGTTATATGAGAGAACAAATTGGGAAGATCTCAACTTTATTGAACTCATTATGGTGTCTTTTTCCCTTTTGAATGAGAAAACCTAAGGAACTCTCATTTAATAGAAAATGCAGTCAGAAATTCTTGGGTTTGCATATAGGAACTATCATTTTCAAATCAAAAAGCTTATGCGAATAGGAGGGCTTTATAACCCATGCAGTATCAAGTCCTCTGCCTGTTCCTGCAACGCATATAATTTCAGAAGTAGTGTCCACAAGACCCGCATCAGATACCATAATTGCTATTTCTAATGTCACTTTGGTTCCTTCACCAAAACAACGTCTTAACGTTATAGCTATCATCTCAATAGGTAACATTGTTTTGGCTTGTGATAAACGAAAACTTCGTTCCAAACCAGCGAAAGCATGTGTACCAGTATGAAAAATGGTGTTGGGACGTCTTCGAAGGATATCTTCCATAATTTCAATAGGTAACTCATTCCCAATTTCATGAAATCCATCTTGATGAGTAACAATTATGACTTGATATGATTCCTCATGAAAAATTTTGATAGCTTCAAGAGCTGATTGTCCAGTAGTGCTTGAAACAACAATCGTGTTTATGTTCAACTCTTTAGCAGCTTCTAAAGCAAGTTTTAAAGCCTCTTGGGTGTTTTCTCTACCTTTTTTTTCAAAATACGTAGATTTCATTGTTCTTCCACTTTCAATTTTAACCGATATTCAGAATTACCAGCTAAAGGGAATACATAAGGAAATATTTTAAATAAGTTATTCTTAGGGAAACAATTGATAGGATTCAAAGGGAGATTTCCAAAATAAACCATGTACCTAAATATCGCATTGGTAATTTAAGCTCTAAAAGCGAATTCAATGAGATGACTCGGATTTTCGAACAATTTGACATTCCAAATTTTTATCACGGATTTAAAAGACATCATCTTTGCCTAGTAGCCAAAACTGATAACAGCGAAATAATGGGGGGAGTTGTTTTCACTATTAAAGAATATCATGCTTTCGTTATAAGTATTGCAGTTAAAAAGGAATACCAAAGAAATCGAATTGGTACCTCGCTAATGAAGGTAGTTGAAGACGTCGTCATTTTCAAAAACCGGCACCGAATTGAAGTAATTACACCAAAGGATGAGCGTAAGTATTTTTACCTTTTCTTGGGATTTAAAGAGTATAGAGGAAACCATATGGATAAATGGTTAGGCTTCTTCAAGAAATCTTTTCTTTTCTTAAAAAAAACGCTTAACTTTAAGATGGCTCCCACTGGTATCCCATATAGCTCCTAGAAATTATACAATGGTTTAAACTGGCCTCTTAATCCACCACCTCCATTGTGAATCTTGAAACAACACGATCATCCATTCTAGCGAATATTTGAAGTTCCTTTTTTGCCAATAATAGGAGATAAATACAAAAAACAGAGAATACAGGATTCCTGCAATGATTATCGCTGTTTCGGAGGGAATTAATACTTGTACAAGCTGTGATTTAGCAGGAATAATAAAAGCGATATTATGAGCAATATAAATAGTTAAACTTATCTTACTAATAAGAATCACTGGTAAAAATACTTTGTTGGTTGTTTTGGGTGAATACAATAATTTTAAATCAATCATGATGATCAAGATGGTTGTGATTAGTAAAAAGACTCCTATCGCAATGAACACAAAGGATGAGGATGCGGGATAAAGCATTGGGGTTGAAACATACCTTTCAATTCCCAATAAAGAAATACCGGAGATCAAAACGATAAAACCAATCGTTAAAACCATATATGCTTTTTTTAAGACAATATTTTCCTGTTCATGAGGTAGATCCAGAATTGAAGCAAGCAAACCCCCAACTATTGGAAAAGAGAGAAAAGGAATAACAGGATTTTGTCCATACTCAAACAATGCTCGCTGAAGAATTGAGTTAATGTCTAGACTCACATAAAAAGTTTGAATCCCTAGATCGTTTGAATAATCGTGAATTAACAAGAATGTCATGACTATTAATAATAAAAGTGATAACAAGATTACTGAAATCACTTGTTTAAAGTTACCATACCCTTTCACATCTATCTGCCAAGCAACTTCAAACACAAGTAAAAGAACAAGAGTAGAAAGGGCAAACATATGAAATAATTCCCATGTAAGAAGAAAATTAACCAAATACTCGGGAGAATTAACTAATGCTGCAGATCCTTCACAAAATTCTGCAACTAAGAAAAAAATGATTGTTCGTTTTAAAAGACGATGTCTAGTTTCACGATGTTCTGATTCTTCTTTTCTGAGGAGAGAATTTACCACATTAAACCCATAAATGAAGAAAAAACAAGGATGGGCCAGTAATCCTATCCCAATGAATACAAACGCAAACGGTGTAATTCCAGGCCATCTTGTATCAATCGAAGGATCCCACCAAAGCATAGCATGTCCAACAACCATGAGGAATATTGACACCCCTTGAAGAATGTCAACAGTTGCTAAGTAGAACCGTTTTTGTTCGGTTTTTAGGTTTGTATTCATACCAGCTCTCTTCTCGAGTCTAATAGCATATCTCTTATTGCACGTGTGTTTTGTCTAGATTTTTGGTCCACCATCGCCATGGTGCTCTTTGTATCTTCCCAATCATCCATTCTATACTATACTTGAAATTCCATTTTTGCCAAACAAAAGCCACAAGAATGAAAAGAATTGAATAGAGGAGTGCTACTATCAGGACTACGGTTTCTGAGGGAATCAATGCTTGAACTAGTGGTGAGTTGGAAGGGATTATATACGCTAAATTATGAAAAATAAAAACTGTTAAACTGATTTTACTTATAAGAACGATAGGCAAAATCAGTTTATTGATTGCTTGACGAGAATTGAGGGAATTTAAGTCTAGTAGAAGAATTCCAATTATTGTTATTAGAATAATCAATCCTATCGCAATGAATACAAAAGATGAGGAGGCAGGATAAAACAGTGGGGTTGAAACATACCCTTCTATCCCCAAAAATAGAATACCGATAATTAAAATGATGAAACCAATCGTTAAAACCAATTTTCCTTTTTTTAATACAACATTTTTCTTTTCATGAGGTAAATCCAGAAATGAAGCAAGCAAACCCCCAACCAATGGAAACGAGAAAAAAGGAATAAGTGGATTTTGTCCATACTCAAAAAGCACTCGCTGAAGAATCAAGTTGAGATCCAAATTCGTAAATATTTTATCAATTCCCTTACTCATTGAGTAATCATGAAAAATTAAGAAAAAAATAATCACAAAAATCAGAAATAAAGTTAAAACTGCTACAATCACTCTTTTATAGTCCCACGAACTCTTTCCCTCAATTTTCCAAGCAAATTCAAACACTAGTAATAGGAAAAGGGTAGTAAGAGCGAACATGTGAAAAATCTCCCAAGTAAGAAGAAAATTCAGTAAATGCTCGGGAGAAACCACTACTCCTACTATCCCTTGACTGAATTCTGCGATTATGAATAGAATAACGGTTTTTTTTAGAAGTTGGACTCTAGCTTCTGAACGCTCAGACTCCTTTTTTCTAAGAAGAGAATTCACAGTGTTGAACGCGTAGAGGGAAAAAAAGAAGGGAGGAACCACCAAAGCTGTTATCATAAAAAGTGCAACAATGAGTTCAACATTTGGCCATTTAGAATCAATTAACTCATCCCACCAAAGTAAAGTATGCCAAATAATGAAGTAGAATATACAAACCCCTTGAATTAAATCAACAGTCACCAGATAGAACTGTTTTTGATTAGTTTCCTGGTTTACATTCATGAAAACTATCCTCTCTCGTTTGAAATGACAATCAGGGGTTATGCGAAATATTTTTCTATTGATTTTTAAAGAAAGACCCTTTCTTAGGAAAGTTATTTATCACTACAACAGAGTTCAGCATAACAAATGCGAAACAAACAGCATCAGAGAAAATTGCATGGTTATTTAGGATTAAAAATAACCCAGAGTGAACTCGAGAAACATCTCTGGGAAGCGAGTAATATCTTACGCGGAAATGTTGACGCAGCAGAGTATAAACAGTATATCTTTGGACTCCTTTTCCTAAAACGATTGAATGATGTCTTTGAGGAGGAATCAGAAAAGATTATTACGGAATCAGGGAATCCTGAAAATGCAGAAGATCCTGATAAGCATCAATTTTTCATACCCAAGAATGCTCGATGGAAGAAAATTCAAGCAGATACGCTATACAAGGTAAGTAAAACGATTGAAGCACACAATCCCTCTTTAGAGGGAGTTCTAACTGGCATTGGTTTTCACATTCCTGATCGTTTGTCGAATAAGACGTTGTCAGATTTAATTAACCATTTTAGTAGCCTTCGTTTGCGAAATAGTGATTTAAGTGATCCAGATATCTTGGGAAGAGCTTATGAATATTTAATTACTCATTTTGCAGAATCAGCTGGTAAGAAAGGTGGAGAATTTTACACTCCACAAATGGTTTCGAGACTTCTCGTAGAATTACTCCGTCCTGAGGAGAGGATGTGGATATGTGATCCAACTGCTGGTTCTGGTGGATTACTCATACAGAGTGTTGAATATATTAAACGAAATGGAGGAGATTGGCAAAAACTCTCATTATTCGGGCAAGAGAAGAATACTACAACCTGGGCCATTTGTAGAATGAATATGTTCTTACGTGGAATAATTAAATCCCAGATAGAAAGAGGAGATACTATTAGAAACCCTAAATTGGAAAAGGATGGACATTTATTACTCTTTGATGTTGTCATTGCTAACCCACCATACTCTCTTTCAATTGTAGACATCGGGGAAATCGCGAAAAGTGACCCATACAATCGATTTCGATTTGGAGTTCCTTCAACAAATTATGGTGATTTAGCCTTTCTACAGCACATGTTAGCCACGCTTAGACCTAACGGTCGAATGGGAATAATCTTACCTCATGGAGTTTTGTTTAGGGGAGGTGCGGAACGAAGTATTAGAAAAGCCTTAATCGACCATGATTTGATCGAAGCGATTATTGGATTGCCCCCTAATCTGTTTTTTGGGACTTCAATTCCAGCAGTCATTTTATTACTTAATAAGAAGAAACGAATTGATCAAAGAAGGAAGATATTGTTTATTGATGCATTTCTAGCTTATGAAGAGGGAAAATCTAAGAATTATCTCCAAGAAAAAGCAATCAATAGAATTGTTGATACATTTACCGATTTTAATACGAGTAAACACTTTTCTCGAGTTGTTGCTTTGAAAGAAATTCGAGATTATAACTATAATTTGAATATTCCCTTATATGTTGATACAATTTTCGAAAACAACACTATCAATATTCCGCACGTTATTTCAGAAATCAACATCTTAAGTGGTTTAGAAAATGAGCAACAGGATCTAGGTGACATAGTAAATAAGTTACTAGGAGGTTTTCAGGAGGAAGAGATAGGATTAAGAGATGAACTTCCAAATACATGGTATTTAGCAACCTTGGGTGATCTTGTCGTCTTGGAGACAGGTAAAAGGGATAAAGGAGGAGCATTGAAAGAGGGAACTGTAGCAAGTATTGGAGGAGAACATATCAGTAATTCAGGCCAGATTCAATGGAGAACTATTAAATTCATTCCTGACGAAGTCTATAATAACTTGACACAAGGAAGAGTTAAGTTGAATGATATATTGATGGTTAAAGATGGTGCAACAACTGGCAAAGTGGGAATGGTGAGAAAGCTTCCATATGAGAAAGTTGCGGTAAACGAGCATGTCTTTATTGTTCGAAGTAAAGATGAAAATCGTCTTGACAATCGATTCTTATTCTATTTTTTACTCTCCTCTCATTGCCAACATCAAATTCGGAGAAGATTTCATGGAATCGTGGGAGGAATTAATAGAGCGGATTTTAGAACAATCCAAATTCCATTACCACCCTTGACAGAGCAAAAACTGATTGTAAAAATTCTATCTGCGATTGATACTAGGATATTCACATCTCAAAGAATCGTTGAGGAGACCACTCGTTTAAAACAAGGATTATTGCAGCAATTATTAGCGGGTAAGATTCGAATACCGACTCGTGAGGATAATTAACATATTATCATTTGGGTTATCCAAGATCAAATCCTTTCCTAGACGAGAACATTAGCAGAATTAAGCAAAAGATTTTTTAACTTTCTACTCAGTTAGGCGACTACTCCTCTCTATAAAATAATTAACTTTGTTAATATTATTTCAGAGTGATTAATGATGACTGAATCGAAAACTACTAGTAAAATTCCCGTCTTAATAGCTGGTGTAATAGGTTGGGCCCACGATGGGTTTGCATTAGTATTAGTTAGTCTACTTGCAACAACAATCAGTGCTGCGTACGGTGTAGACAAAGTAGCGATTGGTTTCGTGTTCTCAGCTCAATATGTGATGACAGTATTTGGAGCAGCTTTCTTTGGCGAGCTTGCAGATCGTTTTGGACGAAAAAACATCCTTCTCCTGTCTGTTCTCTGGGATTCTGTTTTCACTTCACTTTCTGCGTTTGCACCCACTTTTGAAATATTTGCATTACTGAGATTACTGTCTGGACTTGGTGTTTCATGGGGGATCTCCTTCTCATTGTTATCAGAAACCTTTTCTTCTGAGAAACGTGGGATGGCTGGAGGTTTAGTACATGCTACGTTTGTCGTCGGATATATTGGAGCTGTTATTGTCACTCTGATTTTCGGGGGAATAGATCCCATCACTGTTGGACCTCTGATTCTTGACGGATGGAGAATATGTTTTCTTTCTGCTCTTTTCCCTATTCCGTTCTTAATTTACTTAGAATTTACTTTAGATGAATCTCAAGTCTGGTCGGACTATAAAGAAGCAGCGCGAGTTGGAGAAGAAGTAAAACCAGAAAGAATACGGACTTTTGACATATTAAAAGGAAAATGGCTAAAAGTTACCGTTTTATTGACACTCTTATTCTGGCTTTCGGAATTTGCCTATCATACACTCGCTGATTGGGCCCCCACCTATTTTGAATATTTATTCGTCTATGAACTCCAAAATGCCGGTGGAAATGTTGACTCCGCAGGTACACTGGCAATGGTAGTAATGCTTGGCGTGATGGTTATTGCTGCTTTTGCTTTATTTACGACTGGTTGGTTAAGTGATCGTATTGGTAGAAGAAATGCGTTTTTTGGATGTTCAATCATTGGGCTTGTTGGGGCGTCCATTTTCTTTGTTGGTAATTTTATTATGGTTTTTACTCCTTTAATCGTAATTGGCTGCCTTGTTTTAACAGTTTCATTTGGCATGCATGGAGTATTCGGGGTTTGGTCAAGCGAGGTTTTTCCTACAAGAATTCGTGCCACTGCTACTTCCCTTGTCTTCTCAGTAGCTCGTGGATTAGCATGGGGAGCATTCTTAGTTGGAATAGTTGCAGAAACTCTAGAACCTTCAGTCCCAGTGCTAGTTGATCCTTTAGGACACGCCCAAGCATTAGCTGTTGCAATGCTTGCATGCACCTTTGCTTACCTTGCTATGTTAGTCGTTCCAAGACTTATCCCTGAAACCAAAGGGGTTGACATTACTGCGATAGAGGAATAATCAATCCTCTACATCTTGATTAACTGGTGATTTTCGATTGAATCACTTTTATCCTCAATAAGCACTCTTTCCATTTTATCGCCATTATCCAGTCTATCTATGATATCTAGCCCTTCTATAATCTGACCAAATACAGTATGTTTTCCATCCAAGTGAGGTTGTGGTGCACGAACCAAGAAAAACTGGGAACTACCAGTGTTCTTCCCAGCATGAGCCATGGATAATGACCCTTTTACATGTTTATGTTTTTCGGTGTTCTTTTCGGTCTCGCAAGGTATTTTATAACCAGGCCCACCTGTGCCAGTTCCTTGCGGACAGCCTCCTTGGGCTACAAAATTCGGAATACAACGGTGAAAGGTCAAACCATTGTAAAAACCAGACTCCGCTAGAGAAACGAAGTTTTTAACTGTGTTGGTGACTTCATCGTGAAAATCTATAACAATATTTCCATATTTTGTTTCTATTATTGCTTTAGTCAAGGTTAATATCTCCACTACTAATCTATCAAATATTCTGTTGCAATTAGAGATGATACTCACTTTAATATTGCAATAGTGCCAATAACTGTATCTTTTTAATGTTTTATTTGGAGTTTTTCTAGAAATTAACAAAAATAAATTCAAACAGTTCTTAGAATAACTGTAAACTTGCAAATTTTTAATTTAAGTATATGTTTGCTGTTTTAAGGAAATCTAGTCCAAAATTAAGAACAATCATTGGAAATTGTGTTACTAAAATGAATTGGAATATCCGGTTAGCTTACGTTCAAACAGTAGGTTTTGCAATAGGAATGGGTATTATACAGATTGCTTTCTCAGTCTATGTTACTCTTGGACTAGGACAACCTAATCTCATTTTAGGTTATCTTTTTACTGTTCAGGGTTTGGCTTCGACAATTTTTGTTTTTCCTTCAGGTTACTTTGCAGATAAATACCGAAGGGACCTTTTAATTAGGATCTCGGTGATCTTCGGAGTGTTAGCGCAATTATTATTAATCCTCGCCACCACCTCAACTTCTGATGTAGCTCTTAATATTCTATATATTAGTCAATTTATGGCTGGTTTAGGATGGGGTCTTTCAGGTCCAGCATCGATGGCCCTTATAGCGGATAGTATTGAACCTGGAAACCGGAGCCGAGTCTTTGCAAAAATGCACTTCGTAAACCTAGTAGCTTCGGCTTTAGGTCCATGTATAGCTGTGGGATTAATTCTCATTCTCGGTGACACTTGGGAAATCGAGGTTCTTCGAGCTATCATCTTTGTAGGGGCGATAAGCGGGTTATTTGCCTATGTGGCCATTATTTTTGTCTCAGATAGTAAAGCAATTGTTACCAGAATCGAAAGGATTCCACCTCCTCTCACTCCTGAATCCTCCTCTACAGAAGAAAGTTTAAAGGAACCTCCTGTATTGACAATATTTGGACGACCGTTTACTTATGATGTGATCGTCCCTAGTGTCATTGTTATTTCTGGAATAATCATAGGATTTGGTGCGGGCGCAACGGTTGCCTACTTTCCTGTTTTATTTGCTAATCCAGACATTGGTTACGGACTCAAGCCTTTGTTTACCTATAGTGTTTTTGGTATTACAAATGTGGTTACAGGGTTAATGGGTCTCTTAGCTCAACGAATGATTAGAATAATTGGTCGTATTGGCTCCATGTTCCTTGTTCAAGGACTCGCGATTGTGTGTTTGCTGGGGTTAGTAGTAAATCTCGCATTATATCAGAATCAGATTATCTCTTTTCCGATATCTGTCATTCTACTGGCACTTTTTTATATCAGCCGTAATGCTTTGATGAATGCAAGTGGTCCTGTAAGTAGATCTATTGTTATGGATGTAGTTCCCTCTGCGTCAAGAGCAAAGTGGAATTCGCTAGAAACACTCGCTTGGGGAATGTTTTGGAGTGTATCCGCGTCTATCGGTGGCTTCATCGTCGATAGTTATGGATTCTTAATTGTCTTCATTTTCACAGCTACGCTCTACACGATTGCTACTCTAATGATTCTGATAATTAGAAATCGGGTACCAAAGGAATCCATTTTATCTCACACTTACCATTTAGGAAAGCTACAAACTCGTAATCGAGTAGTAATGCCTTCGACATTGATTGGAGAGACAAAAGCAGGTGATATCGTTACTGGGCAGCTTACTTATGGGGCAATATCATATTACAGCGACACAGCTAAGGGCGGAGCTGGACTTGTATATCTAGAACCTGCCTATATTTCCCTCTCTGGGAAGGGTCATCCTCATCAAATTGGTATTCATGATGATTATGTTATTCCTCGCCTAAGGGAAGTAGTCAATAAAGTTCATGAAAATAAGGCTCTAATTGGTATTCGTTTGACCCATGCTGGTGGAGCAACAAAGAAGTCAATATGCGGAACTCAACCTCTAGCCCCTTCGTCAGTTCCTTCTCTCGGTGGTGACACTCCTCGACCATTGGCCTTGGGAGAAATTGATGAGCTTCACAACACTTTCGTGGATGCTGCAGTTCGTGCAGCAGAAGCTGGTTTTGATGTTGTCGAAATTTCTTCATGTTTAAGTACACACAGCTCAGATCTACTCGGGCAATTTATCTCATCTGAATATAATAAACGAACTGATGAATATGGTGGATTGTTAACAAACCGTATCCGATTTCCTCTCGAAGTTGCTCAAGCTATTAGGGCTCACCTACCTCCAAGAGTGATGTTTGCTTATTACTTATCGTTTCCTTTCCAGGGTATATCGGATGACGAATTGTCTACTGTTGTCAAATCAATCGAAATGGCAGGAATCGAATTACTTTGTATTGACTACTCACCAAGTTTAGCAAAAAAATATGAAGCTGATTTTGAACATTTCATTCAAGAAATAAAAACTGCATTACCTAGTTTGCCATTAGTTTTAAGTGGTGATTTCGACGTTGAAAGTGCAGAAACCGTTCTAAAGCTAGGCCAGGCAGATTTCATTGGGTTTGGACGCTTTCTACAAGAGAATTTGACATTTCCCCAAGCCCTTAACTGAAAAATTCTTATGTACAAATCACATTAGTGAAGAAAAAGTAAGCGAACCCCATCTTTCGGAACGAATATAGTCATCACGTGTTCAGACATATGCCTTTCGCTCCACCTTTTTTCATATACTGAAGAAGGGAGGATTTACGAACATTAGGGGTTCAGTCTTTACAAAAAACTTGCACTATTTTAAATTTTAGAAAGTCTCTCTATGGACTATACTATCTAAAGGTTTGCGTGAAGATTTGCGGGTGTGATTAGGATACCCCACAGCTACTATCGCCAGAACGTGCAAGTGTTCGGGAATGTTTAGAAGCTCCTTGATTTTAGGTTCGAAATCTGTTCCAATCACACCAGCCCAACAAGTCCCTAGGTTTAAAGAATGAGCCTCAATCATAAACTGTAGTGTAGCTAATGCTGTGTCTGATTGGTGATACTTAGCATGGATTCCAGGATTAGTTAAAGGAATAAAAATAACTGGGCTTTCTGCTACAAATTTCCCATAGGGGTGGAGATCAGCTAGTTTTTTTCGAGTTTCTTCTTTTGTTACAATCATAAATTCCCAGGGTTGTTTGTTTGAAGCTGATGGCGCCCATTGTGCTGCTTCCAGACATTTTCCAAGCTTTTCAGGTTCTACAGGCGTTGATTTATATTGTCTGATACTTCTCCGCCCTTTGAGAAGTTCTAAAGCGTCTTCCATAATATTTTCACCGAAATATACCTTTTTTTCTTATATAGTCCTAGTAAATTTAAAAGTCATCTGAATTTTCATATCGGGTAGTAATAGTTTAATTGATTTTAGAGATTGAAAGATTTGCAGGTTTAGTAAGATTAATTATCAGTTGCAGACTTTTTTCTTTGAGTGGATTAACCATGGCTACTGAAATTGCAAAAGTTGCGGAAGTAGACTCAACACAGCCCATTGGACGTGAAATCCAAATAGCTCAATTTATGATCATAGTTGGCTATGGTAGTTTAATCTTAAGCTTGTTAGTATGGATCATTACTTTTCAAATGAATAATCCAGCTGAATTACTAGTTTTAACGTTTATAGGAGCCAATTTTTTCGCTATAATGTTATTTCTTGAGACCATGGGTTACTTCTTACATCGGCTGATAAAAGGAAAAAGGTCGGGGATTTATGAAAATGCATTGTTAATCACTGGTTTGGAATTCTACTACTATATCTGTTGCATTATGATAGTATGGAATGCCTTAAAAATCACTGGTGTGACACCTACATCTCCGCTACCTCTGTATATCAATCTCCTCTTTCTTTTGGCAATCCTTTTCTTTCCAGTAATTATAGCCAAAGCCTCAGTTCGATGGAAAAGGTTACAAAATTGGTATATAAAATCTATAAGAGAAGTTCGAGGAGAAGAGGTTTCATAAGAGCAATTCTGTCAGAATTCTCAGATTACATTCCAATCTCTCAACTGTCTAAGAGAAACATTAGCTCCACATAAGATAATTCCAACTTTTTCTGTGTCAGTCAGATCAAACTTGTTCTGTAAAAGCGCCGCAATAGAACAAGATGTCGCTGGTTCCACTAACATTTTCTCTTTGTCAAGCAATAGTAGTAACGCGTTTAATGCTTCTTTATCGGTAACGGTTTGCATATCATTTACCACTGCCATAATTCTCGTAAGAGTAGTTTCAGTTGTTCTCTTAGCTCCAAGTGTATCAGCAATACTAGTTATCGCTGGCAAAGTAATTGGATAACCTGCGTGGAAACTTTGGGTTACTGCATCACATCCGAGTGTTTCTACTCCCCATACCTTGATTTCTGGTTTCATCTGTCTCGCGACTACACCCAAACCGCTGATCAATCCTCCTCCTCCTACTGAAGCTATTATCGCATCTAAATATGGTTTTTCATCGAGAAACTCGAGAGCTATCGTTCCCTGTCCTCTGACAACGTGTAGGTCATCGAATGGATGAATATAAGTTAATCCTTCCTCTTGGGCGTATTCCTGAGCTTTTTCATCAGCTTCATCCCAAACATCACCAAATAAAATTGCTTCTCCTCCCCAGAATTTGATTTTTTCAACTTTCTCTGTTGGTGTAGTTTTAGGGAGATACACCGTAACTTTAGTCTCTAATTCCTTTCCAGCATAACAAACTCCTAGCCCATGATTTCCCCCTGAAGCTGTCACTAATCCACGTGATAACTCTTCGTTAGATAATGAAAGAGCCTTGGAACACGCGCCCCGGACTTTGAATGATCGTGTTGGTTGTAGCAGTTCAAGTTTGAAATAGATCTCTTTTCCAATGAGTTTTTCTAAATAATAAGATCTAAACACCGGAGTTTTTGACACATATGGACGAATCTGTTGAAGCGTTTCTTTTACTTCTCCTAAAGTTAACCCTTTGAATATACTGGACAATTTTAATTTCCCATACTTTTTATTTGGAGTCAATCTGATTGGAAGCTAATAAGGCAGCACCTAATGCTCCTATCATTTGAGGATTTGGCGGGACTTCTATAGGTACACTCAATTGCTGTTCGAGCATTTTTTTCACTCCAAGATTTAAGGCTACTCCTCCTGTCAATGCTACTGAAGATTGAATACCTACCCTGGCAGTGAGGGCAGCAATTTTATTAGCTATTGTTTTATGAATACCAGCAATTATATCTAATCGGTCAGCTCCTTGGTTTAATCTAGAAATTACTTCTGATTCTGCAAATACCGTACACGTACTAGAAATCGAAGCGGGACTTGTAGAAATTAGGGCTTGATCACCAAAATCTGTTAACTCTACCTCGAGAGCATTGGCCATTACTTCCAAAAAACGTCCAGTTCCAGCACTACATTTATCGTTCATTTCAAAATCCTGAACTTGACCTTTTCCATTTATAGAAATTACTTTAGAATCCTGACCCCCAATGTCAATTATGGTTCGGATCGCAGGATTGATAAAAAAAGCGCCTTTGGCGTGGCACGTTATCTCAGTTATTGTTTTATCAGCTATCTTGACTAATTTTCTCCCATAACCAGTCGAAATAATGTATTCAAATTCTTTCACCCCAACAGCTTCTTTAGCATTATTTACTAGTCTTTCAGCTACCCCCGATGGATTATATCCAACTCTTTTTATGAACGAGTACTTTTGTTGGACCTTTGCTTCATTTTCATCTTGTAGTGAAGCTAGAATTACAATTTTAGCGGTTAATGAACCAATGTCAATTCCTGCAACCAATTTCATTATATTTGTCCTCTGTTGTTCTAACAAGGTTCAACAATATCTACATTTGGTAGCAGTAAACATATGATCTTTGCAGAACCACTTATTACACGAGTTACATTGGACAAAATGTGTGTAAAAATCGTCTTGTTTATCTTGGTCTATAACACTTTGTTTAAGGATGGTGATTGCTTCATCCCTTTGAGTATTAGTAATTATGAGGTCGTCTAAATTATCAAGAAAGAGATAATATTCCTGTTCAGAATTCTCTTTTCTTTCTGTTTCCTTAGCTAGAGCAACAAGTTCGTGGAGATGTTCTTCCAGTGTATTTTTTAAATCGGTGACTACTGGGGGAGATTTCTCTGGAAAATTATCTTGAATGCCTAGAAGTATCGTAAACAAGCTCAATTTTACCCATGTTAATGGGCTATCTTGAATGCAAACATCTTTTTTGCAATCACGGGCAGAACACTTGAAGATAATAGCTACTTGTTCTTTACTCTTCGAGAGTTTTTTAAACTCACTTGGGGGGGGTAGTAACCGTATAAGTAATCTATAAGAGTTGAGTATATTCTCGAGAAACTTTGTTACTTTTCCTACAATTGTTAACCGTTGTTCAGAGATTCTATCTAATAAATTGGAATGTCT
The DNA here is from genome assembly GCA_016839665.1 of Candidatus Hodarchaeota archaeon. The sequence continues at coordinate 2,453 of JAEOTU010000027.1, read as the reverse complement.
TCTTTCTAGTTCATCTCGTAGTACGTCTTCTTGACTTGTTTCAGAGAGCTGTTTTTTCAAAAGAGCCAAAGTTTTCACTGAACTTCTCAAATTGCCTCCTAAAGTACGTAAATCGTTGGCCAACAGGAACAGAGGATCCGTATCCGCTAAAGTTAATATTATTTGGAACTCTCCAAGAGCATCACTGATAACTTCTTGAACAGCAGCTTTGGGTGGTTGAACTTTGGGAAGTTGCGATAGAAAGAGACTTAATGGAGTGAAGAGGTCGTGAATTTGAGTTTGAACCATTTTGATCTGACTTTTTTCTTCCTCACTAATTTCAGCACTTAAGTCGAGAACTAATATCTCCCGACCAGATTCACGGGCTTTTCCAATTCTTCCGTCAATCGATCCCTCGCCAATCAGATATTGTAATGCCATTGAAAGGACTTCAGCTGGTAATCTCATTCGTCTTCGTAGATACCCAACAGATATTTCATTAGCACCATATTTTTTAGCTACGGTCTTGATCTCATCCTCTAAGGACTTGAGCATTTCTGTGTCGAATGCACTGAGCGTTTGAATTTCTTCTTCAGTCGTCTCGCCCTCGAATGTTTGACGAATCTCCTCTAACATTCGCTCTCGATCCTCATCAGTGATTTCTGGAACAATCGCACTATATAGGACAGGATCAACGATTTTTTGAAATAAAGAACTTAGTTCTGAATTAAGTGTGATTTCATTGAGATCTGATCCTTGTCGGGTTACTGCTAGTGCTAAATCCTGCGATGGATTAAAAGCAACATTTAATAGCAAATTCTCTGTTCCTTGCAGGATGCAGGTGTTGATACCACCTGCAGATACCTCCATATCAATTCGTTCGACAAGCGTGAGAAGCGAGGTAATGGAGATTGCAAAGAGAAAGTCGTCCATTTCTTTTATCGAAGAAACCCAAACAGGAAATCCTTCTGCGGAAACTAGACCAACAGTTTCGTATTGTTTCTCGTACCCGACTGCGAAGATATATTTTAAAGTTATCTTAACGACGTCCATAGGATCAGTTGCAGCAGCAGACAAAATTACAAGGAGAACATCGAATCCAAGGGAGTAAATTGTCATTGCTTTATTACGGCCTTTGATTGTAACAGAATTCCATGCGTCTAATTGGAGTTCAAAAGTTAGAATACGGATGAGAGAATGCCAAGCCTGACCGAGTAAAACCGAACCCTCTACTTCTTTTTGTCTGGTTGAAGTAGAAAACGTTTGTATTTCGTGATCTGGATGAAGCAACACTAAAAGGTCAATTTGTGAGGGATCCAGTTCAGTTTCCGCTTGTTTGAGAGCTTCTTTTGTTATTTCAAACCATTGACTTGAATCCATTGTCATCTCATTGACCTCATTAAAGTTTAGCTTTCAGTTCTGTATTTAATTTTTCAGCAATGAGGTTTGGACTTCCAGTTGGTTCAGTCACAACTAAAGAAATAAGGTGTGGAGAGATCGCAATTGCTATATCCCTTTTTTTTCCTTGAACATGTATTAAACGAGCTTTTTCTTCTGATAACGTTGAAAGTGTACGGTCTCCTAGAGAAGTACTAGCTCCTGCTAGAGCAGCATATCTATTTGTGATACCTGCGTCTGTAATTTCGGATACCATGTTCTCTTCACGATTAAAGGTTAATATTGGAAGACCTTCTGGCGTTATTAAGGAGACCATTAAGATTTGTGAATTATTTTGAAATACTTCTTGTAGAATTGCACGAAGTTCATTTCTTGTCTGCTCGTCCAAATCCGATACACCTCTTTTACTAAACCCATTAAGAAATGAACAAGTTAACAGTTTTAACTTTTCATCTTATGTTTAGGTTATTAGAACTAATAAAAGATTTATCAATCTTATTCACATGAGGTCATCAACTAGCTCGTCACCGAGGTAGTCTCAATTGTGATGGCTGTAATCCTGTAGTATCCATCCCATATTCCGTACGAGTTACTCTCATTAGGAGACCCTCCCTTTGGTTGAATTTCCTGAGAAGTTTTTGAAAAATTCGAGCTGTAATTGGTGGGGGAAAACGCTACATTCTGCGAAACTTATTTTAAGGAAATCCCCAGAGGAAATAATTTGTACCTGAAGCAGCGTGGACAGCAGACTCTTTTGTAATTCTTTCCTGGTCGACTAGTGACTCGAGAGATTGTATCAGGATCTCTCTATCAATATCAAATCCTTTGTCGCTAAGAACTGAAAGAATTCTTGTTTTTGATAATTTACTATCTGAAAATTCAGAAAGTAACAATGATTCTAAGTCTTTACCTGATGAGAGTTTCATGCCTTCTGAAACTGATTTTTTACCAATAGAGTGAGCTGACTCTGTCTCATTGGCTTTAAACTCTGCATTCATTCGTCTACCATCAATGATGTAATTTGCTATCAGATCTGCAATAAGAGCTGTTGAGCCATCACATGGTAATCTAAGAGG
>JAEOTU010000252.1 GCA_016839665.1 Candidatus Hodarchaeota archaeon | reverse complement strand
AGGTGTTGAATGCAGCAGCAGCTGTTTTAGAGGATGATGGAACATTTCTAATAACCCCCCAAGATGGTATGACCTTGCGAAACATGGATAAATCTCGTTTTGCGATGGTTGACTTAAAAATTCACCCAAACTATTTTGGTAGTGAGTTTGAGTGCGATAAAGAGTATCTTATTACCATTCAAATGCAAGACCTGAAGAAAATTCTACAGCGTGCACGAAAAGATGACATATTGACTTTGGAATTAGATGAAGCTAATGACACTCTAAGTTTCCTTTTTGAAAGTCATGTAAAAAGACGTTTCGTTCTACCTCTCACCTTGGCAGAGGAAAATGTGCTTCCTGACCCTACATCACTCAAACTCGATGCTCAGGCCAAATTAAGAGGAGGGGCTTTGACGGAATTCATTAAAGACGCCGCCATCATCGGTGGTAGCATTAAAATTAGAGCTGAACCTGGAAAACTAAGTTTTAGTAGCTCACAAGACAAAAAAGAGGTCAAAATTGATATCAATCTTGATTCAGATGAATCAGAAGCCCTTGAAATTAACGCTGAAAACCCTTGCGAATCGTTGTACTCGATAGATACCTTTAAAAACCTTATTTTGGTCGACCAAGCCTTTGCAGTTGTTAATCTTGCTTTTAGTACAAACCATCCGTTAAAATTGGTTTATGAAAACGATTCAGGGATAACTTTGGGATATCTTCTTGCACCAATGCAACCTGAAACTGAAATTGAGGAGGAAGATGACAGTCAAGCTTATGCCGACGAGGATTGGGATGAAGACGACGACGAGGATTATGATGAAGACGACGAATAGTAAGAATAGTTTACCTCTATTAATCTTTGAATAGTGTAATAAAGGGGAAAATATTGGTCAAAATCGAACGTATGTGGACGGAATCATTCCGACCAAAGACATTAGACGAAGTCGTTGGCCAGATAGATATTGTAAAACGCTTAAAGCAGTTTGTACGAAGAGTAGATTTTCCCCATATGCTTTTTTCTGGACCACCAGGAGTGGGAAAAACAACCTGTGCTGAAGCGATTGTTAATGATTTATATCCAGCTACTGCACGTGGAGGTAACGTTAAGCGATTAAATGCTTCTGACGATCGTGGAATTAATGTTGTTCGTCAAGATATTAAAAACTTTGCAAGAATCCTTCCTTCGAGTTCTTTTAGTTTTAAACTAATTATCCTTGATGAAGCAGATCAAATGACTAATGATGCACAACATGCATTACGTCAAACAATGGAACGCTATAATGAGATTTCACGTTTTATCCTTATTTGTAATTATAGCTCAAAAATAATCAGTCCGATCCAATCACGTTGCGCTATTTTTCGCTTTAGAGGACTTGAAAAAGAAGATATAAAGTTCCAGCTACGACATATTGCTAAAAAAAAGCAATTGGCCATAGATGAGGAGGCATTAGATGCTTTATATGAGAGTTCCGAGGGTGATCTTAGACAGGCAATTAATGCTTTGCAGGCTTCAGCTTCTTTAACTTCTGATATCTCTGTAGATGTGGTCTATCAGGTTCAGGGGTATGTAAAACCAGCTGAAGTAAGAGCTGCTATTTTAGAGTGTTTAGAAGAACATCCTAATTTTTCGTCTGCTCGAAAACAGATTCAAATTTTGATGGAGTCTTATGGGCTTTCAGGACAGGATTTAGTGAAACATCTGAATCGAGAGTTAGGACGAATGTCTGATGACGAATTACCCGAATCTATTAGGTATGAGGCTCTTTCCATGCTTTCTGAAGTGGACTACCGTATTGCTACTGGATCCAACCCAGTGATACAATTGGATGCGTTCTTAGCAAAAATGATCTCAACGTCTCAAAAACAGAGGTAGATTATTTGGGTTCAGCGTGGGTGCAGAAATACGCACCAAGACGTCGTTCTGAGGTGGTTGGTAATAGAGATAGTGTAAATTCTATTATTGCTTACCTAAACAAGTTCCGTAATCCAAAATTGAGATCTAAACTGGTTAAGAAGGCAATTTTATTATTTGGCCCCCCAGGAATTGGTAAGACAAGTTCGGTTTTAGCTATCGCTAATGGGTTGAACTTTGATGTTGTTACTGTAAATGCGAGTGATAGCAGGAATAAAAAATCACTTCAAAGTGTTCGAAATGCGTCTATTTTTGGTTCTTTGAAAGAGAATTTAAACTCAAAAATTGTGGGTCAAATTCTATTAATTGATGAAGTAGATGGACTGAGTGGAACTGCAGACCGTGGAGGATTGAGAGAGATTGTAGATATAATCAACTCTACAAGAGTCCCCTTGATTCTGACTGCCAATGACGTTACCCCACAAAAGTTTTCAACCCTTAAAAAATATTGTGAGCTGCGCGAGTTCAAACCTCCCAGCTCTGAAGAAATTTTAGAAATCTTACATCGGATTGTTGAGAATGAATCAATAGCTGCTTCCGATGAGACTCTGAAAAAATTGATTAAAATGAGCCAGAATGATATCCGTGGCTCCATCAATTCACTGCAAGTAGTAACTAGTGGAAAACAAGAAATTACCAAGGAAGATTTGGATGTAATTGCTTATAGAGATACAGCTGTTGAAATTCGTGAGTTTTTAAGAACTTTATTTGTAGAAGCTAATGGAGAGAAAGCGTATCAACAAACACGTGTAATGTCTGATGTTGATTATGGTAAGCTACTTCTTTTACTTAGTGATTTGTCCATTCATTTTATACAAAAACATGATTATAATCAGTTGGCTCTTGTTTATGATCTATTGGCAAAAGCAGATGTTTCTTTAACTCGTGCTCAGAGGAAAATGATTTGGTCACAATTAGCCTACTTCTATATCTATTGCACAAAAGAATTATCAAATATCATAACTCCTGCTAGCGATTTACCTTCTTTTCCAGACTGGCAATTACAGGTACCATCTTATTGGATAACTCTCTCTCGTCAAAGAAAAGGGAGGAAAATTGCTTCGAAGGTTGGTCGTATATGTAAGGTTTCGACACAAGGTGCAATCAATTTTTACTTACCTTATTTACGGTTTATTTTTCAAAATAGTGCAGAAATGGCGGCCGAATTATCAACTGAATTTCAATTTTTCGATATTGAACCTGGCAAGCGTAAAACCAGAATCATATGGAATGGAGAAATTGATTTCTTCGTAAAAAGAAAGGATATCAATCGTGCAATTAAAAAGAGGATTAGAGAGCTTTATCCGCAATTGGAGCGTATTAAAGAGAAAAAAGTTGATACTGAAACCTTACAACAGATCAGGGAACAACATGAGCTAATGAGAAAAGAAATTCAGACTGAAACAATCAGAAAGAAAAGGGATTCAGAGCAAAAACAAGAACAGAAATCTAGAAAGAAATCAAAGAAATCAAGAACGAGAAAAGAGAAGGGAAATGATAAACAGAAGATAGAGAAAAACAATCAGAAGCCTAAAAAGAACTCCAAGAAAAAAATTGGAAAGAAAACCTCGACTAAAAAAACGCTTACAGACTTCTTATAAAATTGAGTAATTTCTTCAGGTTAACTCTTTTAAACGGTAATTCGCTTTCTGTTGTATGAACCAGATCTCTAACTCTCGTGCTTCTTGTGAAATTTTTCTAAGAGCGTTGATACCTACAATTTCATTTCCAGAATGGATCAGTAAACTCGCTTTCAAAAAATTCGAATCGAGAATGAAAGCTTTTGACCCTGACATCATTGCACACTCCTCCGCTAATGTAGAATGGCTCTCTGCTAATTTTAAATTTCCTTGTTCTAACTCCATGTAAGCTAAATTAAGATGGGCATCAATAGCTACTTTTAAATCAACCAAATCGCTTTGCGTGATCTCTAATGATCGTTGATACCATTGTTTAGACATGGGAAAATCCTGCGTTAAGAAATAAATGTACCCCATGCTCAGATAGATACGTGAGAGAGCATGAATGGAATTCCATCTTATGAAAACCTTTTCAGCTTGATTCAATAACTTTAGCGCTTGAGACTCATGATCACGTAAAGCAAGGAGTTCT
>JAEOTU010000251.1 GCA_016839665.1 Candidatus Hodarchaeota archaeon | reverse complement strand
ATGGATCATGAGTAACATAAGTGGCCCACACAGCCACAAATGCACCAGTGAGCATCATGCCTTCTAAACCAATATTTACCACTCCTGATTTTTCAGAAAACATTCCTCCCAAGGAAGCAAACCCTATCGGAGCAGCAATCGACACAGTCTGTGTAAAAAGCAAGTATGGATTCATCCCGAAAATAGAAGATGCCGATATAAATCCAAAGAAAACTGTGAAAAAGATGAACAGGGTTGGCAAGTAAAAAATAGAAGATTGATTTCTAGGCTTTGATATCATTCTAAAAATCAAAACGCATACTATCACAATGACAATACCTACCAATCCAACTACTGCTCCTAGATTTTTTAGCTTTATAAAAAAGAGATCTAGTCCTGCACCAGGTAATAACATCGGTTCAGTTATTACAACTAAGAGTGCAAAAACCAGAGCTAATAAAGTAGCTATCAAATATATTGCTATTGTTCTCCTCCTATTATAATTGTCAGCATGTAACAGTTCATCCTCTTTCCTCGCTTTCGATTTTGCTTCGGTATCCCTAGCTCTGAATTCTTGATAAACGATGAATAAAATGATACCTAATCCTAAAATTAATAGGATAATATCTTGCCCTAGTAACTTCACTAAGTTTATAAAGGTGAAAACTGCAAAAGGAATACTATATACAATAAACAATTGTTGAGTGGCAGGTCGCCACAATTTTCGATAATCATTTTTCTTCAATAAAGTATACCCAATTAAGAAAAACGCTGTTAAAAGACCACTAGTTATAATCCTAAAGGGTAAATCCAATATAAATGCGCCACCAATTAGTCCTGGTACTAGTTCTCCAGAAATAATTATGTAGAATATGATTGAAGGAATGAAAAGGAAGTTCAATGCCAAATCAATGACAACTTTTCTATCTATATCAAGTAAAAAGCCAGGTACTAGCTCTCTTGGGTCATCAACAGATCTTTTTATCCAAGCGGTCAACATTTTCGAGAATAATGGAATTGCCACGATCAGAACTATAAATCCTTTCATGGTATTTGCAATATCTTTTGGAATCTGGTTTTGCTGTAATTTTGTTGAGCTTGCTTGGAGCCAACCAAAGAGAATGGCACCGAATATTACACCAAAGGGATGGTTTCCTCCAATAATTGCAATTGCAATACCATCAAATCCAAGTCCTGCAGTGGTACCATAAAGAAAAAATCCATATAATGGCCCCATTACCTCCAAACTACCAGCAAGCCCAGCTAAAGCACCAGAAATAAGCATAACTATTACTAAATTTCTATTAACACTAATCCCTCCATACTTAGCTGCTGAGGGATTATGGCCTACTGCTCGTGTTTCATATCCTAATTGTGTTCTCCATAGAATGACATATATTATAACACATGCAAAGATATTGATTAGAAAACCCCAATGTAATGGTGAAAATTCTCTGCCAAAAATAGTTGGAATTCGTCCACTTGAAGCTATTGGGGGCGTCTGTGGAGATACATTACCAGCCAAGGACTTATCAGAGAAAGGTGAGCTCAGATCGCCAATCAAAAAAATCATGAATGTGTTTGCAATATAATTCATCATAATAGTGGTAATAACCTCATGAACTCCTCTGGTCTTCAAAAGAGCTGGTACTAATGCCCACAAGGCCCCACCTATTATCCCGCAACAAATTAAAAGTGGAATCATAATAAAAAAGGGGAAGTTAAAGCCAGCACCCAATAAAGCTGAACCAATTAAGGCACTAAGAAAACCTCCCATAACTACTTGTCCTTCAACACCTATATTGAACATACCTGCTCTAAAGGCTACTGCAACCGCGAGTCCAGTAAGAATCAATGGTGTTGCATAAAAGAAAACATTAGCTAAGGTACTTAATTCAATCTGACCATCTTGATTAATAATGACGTCAATAGACATACTTTTCAGCGCTAAAAGGGGATCTTCCCCCATGATTAATAGAACAATGATACCTAGTATTAACGCGATACCGATAGAGATCGCAGGTACACTTACTTTTCCGGCAATCTTAGAAAATGGACTTGGTTCTTCTATAGTTGTAGTCAATTCAATTAACTCCTTTTTCAATCTGTTCTACATGACCAGCCATTAATAAACCTAACCGTTGTTCATTAGTAGTTAGAGGATCCTCTATAGATACAATCTCTCCTTCAAACATCACTGCTATTCTGTCTGATATAGCCAATATTTCATCTAAATCACTAGAAATTAGCAGTACACCTTTTCCACTGTTTCTTATTTCTAAAAGACGCTGATGAACATACTCAATTACTCCAACATCTAATCCTCTTGTGGGTTGTGAGGCAATCACAACATATGGATCTTTTGATAATTCTCGTGCAACAACCACCTTTTGTTGATTTCCCCCTGATAAGGAACTTATTTTAGTAAAAATAGACGGAGTCCGAATATCATAATTGTGAATACTTGTATCTGCATTTGAATTTACATTTTTTAAATCAAAAAAATATGAAAACAACCCTTTAAGGAACCATTTCTTATAATGATGGATTCCGAGTATGAGATTTTCAGCAACTGTAAATTGACCAACAGTTCCAGTCTTTTGACGGTCTTCAGGAATATATGATAATCCTGTATCGTAAATCTCTCGTGTACTTGAGTTTTTGAGGTTTTTTCCTGTTAAGAGTATATTTCCGTCCTTAACGGGCCTTAATCCCGTAATTGCTTCTGCTAACTCACTTTGTCCATTCCCTACAACACCTGCAATACCCAAAATTTCTCCCCCATGAATCTCTAGATTAATTCCTTTAACTGCGACTTGTCCCCTATCCCCTTCCACACACAAATTCTCAATGTTTAACAAGGTTTCAGTAGTGTCAGGCTTTGATTTTTGAAGCGCAACTTGTTTCCTCCCAATCATCATCTCAGCTAAGTCTTTAGCGGACGTCTCGTCACGGTTAACCGTTCCAACTACTTTTCCTTTCCTTAAAACAGTAATTCGGTCAGCTAAGGCCATTGGTTCTTTTAGTTTATGCGTTATTATGATTATCGTCTTTCCCTGCTCCTCTTTAAGAGCTTTAAGCGTTTTAAATAATTCAACTACTTCTTGTGGGGTTAATACCGCCGTAGGTTCATCTAAAATTAAAATTTCAGCCCCTCGATATAAGATTTTTATAATCTCAACTCTTTGTTGTAGTCCTACTGGGAGATTTTCGATTACTGCATCAGGATCTATATCTAGACCATTTTCACGGGATATTTGAGAAACCCTTTCGCGTGAAAATGAATAATTCAGTCTTACTCCACTAAATGTAGTTTCAGCTCCAAGTATTACATTTTCTGCAACAGTCATGATTGGAACCAGCATAAAATGTTGATGGACCATGCCAATTCCACTATTCATAGCATCTATCGGTTCCTTGATAAAAACTTCTTTACCATTAATGAAGATTTTCCCTATATCATCATCAGGGCCATATAAACCATATAATATATTCATAAGTGTTGTTTTTCCAGCTCCATTCTCTCCCAATAAAGCATGAATTTCTCCCT
>JAEOTU010000396.1 GCA_016839665.1 Candidatus Hodarchaeota archaeon | reverse complement strand
ATCTTCGATATCGTTACAGTAACCACTAAATATGGAACTGAATGGGACTGCCCATAATCAAGATTAATAATGGGTATTTGTTTCCGAATTTCTCCCAGAATTGTTAGATTTCTCGGAATCTGCGTAGCAGTGGAGATATCACCCGAAATATATCCCGCACAATCCCATTTTTTAATGGAAAACTCTTTGAAAAAACTAAAGAGTAAATCTATATACAAAAACTACTGAACAGAATGGAGATACTCCATGAGAGCAAAGTTTGATGTAATATGCAAAGATCTGATTCTTGATCTAGGAGCCTCATTGAATTTCGTCTCCGAGTCATCATACCCTATTGATCCCCAAATCGAAGTTGAATCGTCAACTGGATTTAGAGGAAGACAAAGAAGTTCATATTTCACAGTGGATGCTGTGTGGCTCCAGTCAATTGCTGAAACACAGGCAAGAGGCTCTTGGACTTCTACTTTCATGTCAGATGTGATAGTGGCGTGGGAGGTTGATGCAATTAGCGGACATAAGGCTATACGAACAAGTATTGATAACCTTGCCACATTGAATCCTCGACTGGGGATAGAACTTCTTCTAATTGGGGCGAATAAAGGAGCAATTGAAGGATTTGAGAGTAGATTCGATACAGCAGTTATTGCTGCCAGAATGAAAGCGTCGAGAATAATTGTGATCCATGATGTGATTTTCTGTAATTTGTATTGGTACGTTACGGGACAGCACCCAATACTTTTATATGAAGAATATTTACGGGTAGCTCGAGAAAAGTCCGAACTTTCTGCTATACTAACAAAGAGATGGGCAGATCTTATTGAAAGGACAGATATCGACGGAAATTTCCGTAAGGAGCTAAACAAACAATTCTTGAAAAAACTAACAGAGTAACGTAAGTTTTTTAGATAGCTAAAGGTAAAACATTCTTTTAAATAGACAAAAACCATAATAAATATGAATAGATTTGCCTCAATCATGGCTCATCGGTGTCAGTCACAGAACGAATGAGGACATTAAGAGACGACTTAGTTTAGAACAAATTTACACTTTGATCACTGCTAAATCGTGGTCTTACAAGACTAAGCTCTGGTTTTATCCAAAACGAGATAGAGCTTTAATGGCTTTATTGTTCTTGACTGCTGGACGTATCTCTGAGGTTCTTTCTTTAACTAAGGAACAGTTTGACTTCGTAGCAGATCAGAACTTTGTAATTATCAGGAATATGATTCTTGTAAAGCGATTAAAGACTAGAAAGGGTAAACCTGTGAAGCATAAGACAGCTCCGATAAGAGACGAAGTGCCATTAGCTCTCAAGGGCAAGCTAGCAAGATTCACTGAACTAGTGCTGGATTATCTGGATCTTATCAAAAAACCTAAAGAGAAACTGTTCAAATTCAAGAGACATAGAGCATGGCAAATCGTGAACCATGTAACAGATCAATGGTGCCACTGGTTCCGCTCTCAAGCTGAAAGCTACTACGGAAAATATGTGTTCAATTCACCTTTTGCATTGAGAGATTTTGTGGGAGTATCAGATATTGAAAGCTTAAGGTCTTACGTCAAAACACAATGGAAGGACTATCAAAATAAATTACTTGGTAATACATAAGATGAAATTTCTTGTTTTAATATACCTTAAAAAACACCTACCTGATTCCGATTCGAACCAAACTATTTCTTTTTCATTTTTTTCCTCAATCCCCACACTTGAATTGTTTTAGTTTTTTTAGCCAGAATCAATGATAAAAGTCGTTGTTCAGGTCCTTCGATTCTCGCTTTTATCCATTCAATAGTTTTTCTTGGATATCGAGGAATTTTAAAAGACTGGTATTTTGAAACTATTTTCCCAGCAATTCCTGTAGTTAATCCTCCTATACCACCCAAACCACAGCCAATAAAATCACCAGACATATAACCAATCAGAGCACCAGTCAATACACTGAAAATCATCGAAGCGTTGTTAGATGTAAAACTAGTTAAGAAATCAAGTGTTTCTAGGCTTTTAGAAGAAGAAATCTCTTGATTTATCTTCCAAATTTCATCATTCAGTTGTTTATTGAATATGCCGGTAGAAACTAACTCAGATACAAGCGAATTTATTCTCTTTCTTCTAGGAACGATTATATCTAGATATTCTTCAATGGGAATCTCCGGATTGTATCCAATATTCAAGCTTTCGACGAGCCATTCTTTGTTTTCAATTTCCTCAGCAATATCTTGAGGGATAGTAATCTTCAAGTCTCCTAAAATTTTAATGGTGTCTTCTAGATATTGTTGATTTACTTGAGGGATAGCAGAAAAGATGTTAGCAACTCTGAAAGTGTTTACTAGATCTGCTTCTCTTCCTAGAAGTCTTAGTAGTTTCCAATTATTCTGGTTCACAGCGTCCATAACTTGAAAAAGAATGTCAGCGTCTTGTCCTCTAGGAGGGTTTAACTTAGGAAGTAAGACACGTTTCAAATACGATTCAAGGGAGCTCTTTTGCTTTTTATCTAAACTTTTTTGGGAAAGATCCTTTAAGATTTCATTTGTCTTTTCTTTAAAACAGTGTGGGCATACTGCTAAAGGTTCTTTCTCTGGTGTGAAGGAAAATTGAACAACTCTAAGAAGCCAAAGTGATGGAAACCCAATATGGGGATATTGAATTAATATATCCATTAAATTAGGATTATAATTTTCGTAACCTTCGGACAGAACTGGCAATATCAACTTCCTTTCTAAAAAAGGCTTAATAAGTTCGGGATTTGAGTTACAATCACATTTGCTGCAAATCGAAACTATTGTTCTAGGGTATAGCATACAGTTCAACGGAAGTGCAGTATCATCAACATTAAAGGAAGTTAAATAAGAAATTGGCTTCTCGTTTAATATCTCTGGGATTTCCTTGCTATTGAAAACGTCGGCAGGAGTTATTTCTTCGCCAGAATTAAAGGTACGCAACAGATCATTAATTCTCTTTTCCTCTCTCTTCATAGTCTTCTGATAATTCGTTGGCAAAGATACTTCCTCTATAGGCACTCTATTTTACATTATTCGACTATTGTAGAATAAATGTACTGCGATTAAGAGCTTTCACAAATTGGATATGGCATTTATAACCTCTCTCAAGTACCCGTGATATGTGATAGTTCCCGTTCGAGATGAAACTTAATATATTTGTCTTTAAGGCGCTTAACTTGCATTGGGTGTAAGCCTAACTCTGTACCACTTGTGCCATTTACTAATTTCCAAAGTTTTTGTTTCTCTTTATCTTTAAACTGCGATCCCCTTTTAGATCCAAATTCTTTGAAGGGGGCTACGTCCCATGTGTCAAACTTGATCGAAGTTCGTGGGATTCCTTTAAGGGTTTTCGTATAGTTTTCTAGCAAATCAAAGTATAGTGCTATTTTTTGGTTTTTATAATTAGGTTTCAAAAAGTAACCATCTAAGATGTCAGATCCTAAACTTGCATTATCTACATATTTCTCATTAACAGTTATCGCAATTGTAGATAACATATATTTCCTTAAGATCTGGAGCTGATCAATGAGCTTCACGTTTAAACTGCTCATAGGGCTACGCCTTCGCATAGCCTTGCCGTATTCATCAAAGAGAAACAGCTTCTTACCTTTATTCTCTTGACACCAAAATTTAAGATCCTCTAAATTAGTAATATGTTCAATCAAGAAATCGCTTTTATAGATCTTAATGTTTGTAGAATAAAACTTCATAAGATTATGTTCTTGAAGAATCTCAGAAATTAATAATCCAAAATCGGTTTTCCCTGTCTCCCGTCTCCCAAATATGATAAGAAATGCCGAAGTTCCTCTAGTGAATAATCTTGTAATGAAATCTATGAACGGTTCTTTAAGTTGCGCTGATAGAGTCATCTTTTAACCCATAGTAAAAACTGAGTTTGCTAAGTTCACTCACCATAGACGCGAATAACGCCTTATTCTGACGTATGAGATAGGATCGGAAAAACTCTAAGGTTTTCATTGATTCATCACTAAGCAATTTAGCATCTTTCACGCTATCAATGAGAGCTATAACTTGGCTAATCTCTGATGATCCCCCTGTATAATTTGCGAACTCAGGTTTATCTCTTACAAGTTTCTGGCTTAAAGTGATAGTTTGTTTAATCTGGTAAAGATTATCGTAATGAGAACTCGTCAAATTTATCCATAGTTATTATGGTTTTTGTCTATTTAAAAGAATGTTATGTGTATTTGTGGAGAATAGTTGAAATCTTATCTAATGCAATCTTAAGAGAGAGACTATCAGATAGAGACTTATCTTCAGCAAGGGGATCTATAACAGCATGAATTTTCTTTTTTAATGGAAGAGGTAAAAGGTTGGTGAAATAGTGTAATCGTTCCCAACCAACATCGGTAGAAATAACTGCGATTTTACTTATTTCTTTTAGCTCTTCCATCAATTTGCTATACTCAGAAAATTCCTTAATTGGCTGTCCAAATTCAGCTAAACCATAAAGAACAACTCTATTTCGTAGAGTTTCTTTGATTATCTCATGATTTTCCCATGCTTTCTTTATGAGATTATATGCCTGTCTTTCAGATATTCGTTTTTTCTCAGCTACAAACTCAGCAAAAGGTTTACTTTTTGTCCATTTCCCCAAGATCTTTAACATTTCAGCTACTGAAACGTTAGACATACGTTTGACTTTCAGATGACACCTAAATAAAATATTCGACGCTTGTTGTTCAGATGAAAGATGAGCTGTAAAAATTATAGGATCGCTGTTCGCATACCAGAACAAGACAATAAAGTCATTGAAAAATTAGTTAGAGATGGACAATTTATCAATAAAAGCGACTTCTTCAGACAAGCGATAAAACTGCTTTTAGAGGTGAAAAATTACGCCTCAGAGTGAAAGATCTAGCAACCTCAAGAAATTAGCAAAATGGATGGCATCT
>JAEOTU010000250.1 GCA_016839665.1 Candidatus Hodarchaeota archaeon | reverse complement strand
CATAATAGGCTTGAGCTAGAGCAGTATTGACCTTATGACTCCCAGTTGGACTAAAAAATTCTGATTTGAAAAATAATTTTGCAGGTGTTCCCAATTTTTTTTCAAGATTTATCGCTCTAAATAATGGTCTTGGTCTTCCTGCTGCCAAATATAAGTCCTGGATTCCTTCGGGAATCGTAACCCATCTCTGGTCTGACATTTCTTGTTTTAAGCACTCTTTTAAGAGCATGTTCGGCAAATCATTAACCCTTGAATATCCTTCTAGAGGGTCCTTAGGTGGAGGAAGAGGTTCAGGTAAATCTGGTATGATATTATACCACTTATCCGGTAATTCGTCCGATTTTAGAATAAACTGTCTGCTAGATCTCATATTCTGCACCTTAAAATCTATTGATGTCGTAATTTTGATTGTTTTTCAAAAATCTTTGGCTTTATAAGAATATAATTTACAACAGAGTAGAACGGAGTATTATATACAAATAATCTACTGTTTTTTGGGAAAACAAGCTTCCATTCGTGATCCTGCCTCGCGGATGTCTGCTTGATCTAAAAATCCATAAGAAACACGTATATGATCTTTCGTACTGTTTCCAAATTCACTTCCTGGGACAACGACTACTTGACAATTTTTTAACACAAAATCTGAAAACTCTTGTCCATCCATTCCAGTCCCACTGACATCTGGATAAATGTAGAAGGCTCCTAATGGAAGATAATTAAGTTCTATTCCTTCTACAGAAGTAAAAGCCTTGATAGTTTCAGCTCGTCTTTCAGTTAGTTCTTTCATCATTGGTTCACGAATGGAAGCAGGAGATTGGAGGGCAATTTTAGCAGCAATTTGGGAGGGCGTATTAGCACAAGCTGTATTATATTGATGGACCAATGAAATAGAGGTGAGAAGTTCAGGAGGACCAAGAACGTAACCAACACGAAAACCAGTCATACAAAAAGTTTTGGAAAAGGATGAGATAATTAACACGTTTTCATTATCGATCTCTGCTGCACATGTGTGCCTATGACCATCATAATTGATGGCTTCATATGCCTCATCAGATATTACAATTACACCTCTATCTGCTGCAATTTCGACAACTGCTCTAATTTTTTCTCGACTCATTACGCTTCCAGTAGGGTTGCAGGGGAAGTTTAATACTAAAGCTTTTGTCTTAGATGTAATAGCTTCTTTTACGTCTTCTGGTTCTAATTCAAACTTTTCATTCAATGGAATTGGTTTTATCTTCCCCCTGCAAAGTTGGATCTGGCTAGCATAGTATCCAAAAGTTGGATCCTGAATTAGTACTTCATCACCAGGGTTAACAAGAGCGAGAAATGTATCTATTAGAGCCTCTAAACAACCTGAAGTGACAACTATTTGTTCTGTTTCATAGTCGAGTTGATAAACACTCTTATATTTTGCAACCAATGCTTTTCGTAGTTCTAAGAGCCCAGCATTCGGAGAATAGCGGTGTGAAATAGGATCATCAAGAGCTCCTTTCAATTGACTAATGATTTCTGGCATGGTCGGAATATTCAGATTTCCAAGACCAAAAGATAGGATCCTGTTAGCTGAGGATTTAGCAATCTCATGTTCCAAATCAAATAATCTTCTTAAGCCCGATGGCTTAATCTTAGATATTCGAGAAGCAGTTCGATTGGAGTAAGCATTATTATTCTCTATAGACATTCTACTTGCCTTTTCCGTTAAATTTTTCTGAAATTACAAGGTTCTATGCAAGAGAAAATGAAAAGTTGTTGAAAGCATTCCGTTATTTGTTGTTTGTAAGAATAAATGAATAGCCCTTAAGACCTTTTTTTATTTTAAAATGATTGAATGTGAGATGGCTTCTTTCCCACAAATAATTCTTGCCTCACAATCTCCAGCACGTGCTGAGATATTGACACAAATTCGCGTCCCATTCCGTGCTATTCCTAGTGGAATCAATGAAACTGAAACTGAAGATCAGTTAAATCCCGATCCTGAAGAATTAGTGATTTCAAACTCGATAAGAAAAGCACAAGCCATCGTTTCTCGAATCCAAAATGAACAGCAGTATATAGTAATAGGTTGTGACACTCTTGTTATTGATCCATTTCAGAAAGTCATGGGAAAACCTAGGAATCGTAATGATGCGAAAACCATGCTACATACCTTATCTGGTCACTCTCATACCGTCATGACGGGATGTTCTGTTATCATTTTCCCTGATCAAGTTAAATACCAAACTATAGTTTCTACTACCGTTAAATTTCGGATACTTACAGATTCAGAGATAGATTATTATCTGAATAGAGGAGAATGGCAAAAGAGAGCAGGAAGTTACGCTATTCAAGGTCTAGGTGCTTTTCTAATTGATAGTATCCAAGGGGATTACTTCACCGTGGTTGGATTGCCCATCAGCTGGATCTGGCAAACACTCTTAAACCATTTCGGTGTTGAACAGTTGATAGAGGTTCTGTCAACACAAGGAGAATGATCAGGATGGAATTCTCAAAAAATATTAGAAATATTAAAGTGGTTGTCTTAACGTTTAGTTAGTAATTTTAATGACGATAAAGTCCTGATCATGCCGCAGTTAATACTTCTGCATGGAACAGTGACGTTCTCATATCTTTAAAATTAGCCACTTTTTTGACTAAACCAATTCGAATGAGTCTATTCAAAGCGTTTCTTATTGTACGGTCTGAATATGTACATTTTTTTTCAAGATCTCCTGAAGTTAGAGGTCCTTCTTGGCGTAGAATTTCAAAAATTCTTCTTACGCTTTGAGGAACTGACCCAATTAAAGGCAAATTTCCCAATTTTGATTCTTTTTCACTAATTTGAATCTGTAACAAATTTTTTAACCATTCCTGTCAATAGCAAACTTTTTTTCATGTTACTGATGATATTTATCATCTGTTGTTGTTGTTGTTGGTATTGTTTTTAAATTTTATCCCAAGTGCAAAACCAAGATAATCAGAACTTAGTCGTATAATTAAGGGCCAAAACTTCAAATAAGATTGAAAAAAGCTGATTTTTGTTTTTAAGTCATGCAGAATAGGAATATAGAATTTTTAGAAAAAAATAGAGTAGAATAATTGGAACAGACCAGAATCTCGAAACTTCCACAATAGCTTGGTTGAACTTGGCCTCACTCAAGACCCAGGCCCGCCAAGCATAACCTCTCGGTCTTAGAGTTGTTCATTCCCATGCCTGACCCGATTTGACCTTGCATTCTTATTTTTCTCTCCAGAAAAATCTCAGCAAGAGACCACCTAGACGGAGGATCTCTCATTGCGCAAACCAAGGAGCCTTACTATGTTTAGGCCCCTCAATTCTGGGATTAAGCTCGTCATATAGCGTTACGATCTAGCTGAGCCGCTTTCCTCAGCCGCCTACTGTTCCAAGTAGTTCGTCTAATGCAT
>JAEOTU010000026.1 GCA_016839665.1 Candidatus Hodarchaeota archaeon | reverse complement strand
TTAAAAAGAGGAGCAAAGAGCGAAATCAAAGAAATGCTTTATTTAGGAGCAGTTCTGTTTGTTATTTCAATAATAGAATTTATTGGTAGGGTTTACCTTGTGGTTTTTTTCCTTTATCAACCACAATTTATACCACTATGGGTCGCATTTTATTTAGCAATTAGTTTTCTTTTCTTGATTCCTTACATTATCTGTGGTTTTCGCGTTTTTAAAAAGGCCCCTCGTCTTCTTGAGGAAAGCTGGTGATGATTCTATGGATAAGACCAATCTAACTCTCCCCTCTAACGAATTATTCACCACTTCTGTTCGCTTAACAATCATGATCCTTCTTCTTAGTCATAAGAAGATCAATTTCACTGAACTCCAAAAGCTACTCCATTTAACACCAGGAAATTTGGATCATCATCTTAAAAAATTGGAGACAGCGAAATATGTGAAGACTTACAAAAAGTTATCTTCTCTGAGACGACCTCTAACATTTGTTGAGATTACTCCCCACGGAAAAACAGCTTTTGAGGATTATCTCACGAATCTTAGAGATGTTCTAAATCGAATCGTGTTGTCATCAGAGAAATAATGGGAATTTGATGAAAGATTAGTATTTAAAAAAAATGAACGAACGAATCATATAAAACCCTCAAGGTTAAACATTTTAATAGAAGAATAGGCAAATGAAATTAGAGGATTTACTATGAACGAGTATCTTAAACCTTTAACTGAATCTACAATGACGGATTTTCACAGTCTATTTGAAAATGAGGAAGAATGGGAACGTTACCAGTGTACTTGCTTCATACGAGAAGATATTGATTG
Organism: Candidatus Hodarchaeota archaeon; assembly: GCA_016839665.1. The sequence goes on along the minus strand of JAEOTU010000026.1, from coordinate 8,674 downwards.
GGAAACCGTGAACGTGGAGGAATCCAAGAACTGGCGTAAAAACTACGTCAAATCATTTTCAGATGGCTATCTTTATTATTCAAACGATCAACCTATTGGATGGTGTCAATGTGTTGAACCTCGTTGTTCAAATATTCTATCCTCATTGATTAAGCCAGAAGAAAGTGAAGATGTCAAACTGATTTCATGCTTCTTCATTAAGAAAGGGTTTCGACAAAAAGGAGTCATTAAATCAATATTGGATCTGATATTACAACAGTGCAAGTCAGATGGAATAAAAACGTTATATTCTATTCCAATACTTGATGAAAAGTTGAAAGAACCAGGTACTATACCGCATACTGGTTTTAAGAAAATATTTGATCAGCATAATTTTTCTGAGGTTGGGAAGACTGAAAACTCCTTTATTATGAAAAAGAAACTTTCAGAATAGCTAATGATCCTGATCTATCACTCCATTGATTAGAATCTAACTAAATCTTTCCAATTCTTTTTTTCACTAGTATCCGCCCTTTCAAAAACAATGCTAAACTAGTGATAACAATTGCAAGCAATATAAAGGCTAAGACGAGTGCTTGTTCCACGATAAACCTAAGTAATGCCCATGGAAGTGTGATAAAGCTAAAAATCAGGCTAATGAGGAGTGAATACATCCCTCGTTCCTGCCAGACAAGCAATTTTTCTTCTGGAGGCTTTTGCTTTAATCTGTAAATTGACATTTGAACCATTCCAACTCGCAAGAAACACGCATATGAGAGAAGACTTAGTAAGAACAAACTGATGAATATAATGAGCATATATTCGAAATGGGAAGGCCACAGACTCTCCATTTTCAGGGATGTCAGGATCTCCAGAATTAGATCGCCTAATATGGGAATTTCTGCCAAAAGGGGTTCGTCCAAGAACATGAAGACTTCCGCTCCCTGTGCTTTGATGCTAATGATAAAAGCGCACGTTGCCATATAGAATCCCGCAAGGATAGCACTGGCGGTAGAAAAGTGTCCCGCGAAATCCATGATTGATTCTTTCATAGCCTCCTTGGTTTTATCAGACATTTCAATGTTATTTTCTTTTACACTGGTTTTTGATACTTGATCTTCACCCATGTCAATCAACTTGGTGTTGTGAGATTAGAATTGATTCTCAGCTATGAAATAATTTATGAATTTTAAGCTCTCTTAGAATTCCTGATTGACGATTTCAACCCAAGTCAAATTCTAGGGTCATCTAACTGACTTGTCTGGTAGTATTTGCTATCTAGTTATCTTCTTGAGAAATCTAACAAACACAAAAACAAATAAGAGAAGAATTACAATAACAAATATTCCTATAGCGAGAGGAAAAGGACTCTGTGGATCTGCCATGAAAAAAATCTTCCTTAGGGAACAGAAGGATGTTTTCAGCCAAATAGTGCGGAAATTAATGTATTCTATATTCCTTTCCTTCTTTCTGACCTTTTCATTCTCAGATGGTAAAGGATTTCTTCTCGTTATTGAGTCTAAAATAGGTCTTTGATAAAATGATGTGCATAATCTCTTCATTTATCTGGTAATTTTTCTGAGAAACATGATGAAGAGTGCAACACCGAGGAAAAGTAACCCTAAAAATAAAAGAATAAGAATTATAGGAGAAATATCAGTCATTTCTTAGTCCACCTATCTCGTCATTTTTCGAAATAATTTGATTAAGATCGCAACGAAAGCCCCCAAAAAAAGTAAAAAAAATATCACAATACTAAGTTGTAAATATAGATCAGCCTGTTCCATAAGATGAATCCAACCGAGTGAATAGAGTTGATGTCTTGAACCCTATTAATAGGGTTTTTGGTATTTCTCCAATTTTTTATCCAATTGTTCTAATTTCGATTCCATTCCTTCTAATCGTGTACTCATTAATATCTTGATCTCTTTTAATTCAGCTAACATCTGGAGAGGGATTGATTCAATTGGTTCTTCCTCGCCTTTGGGCGGGGTAACAGTCCCATAAGCAGCTTGAAATTGTCGTAATTGCGTGAGAATATAGTCTCTCACCTCCCGATAGACCTTAATTCCTTCCAGTTTTTCCTCTGCTGTTTCATCAAGAGAGTACCCTTTACCACCTGCGGTTTGAATCTCAATGGTACCAATTCCAAATAATCGGTCGAAGGGGCCCGTCTTCATGTTAATATTTGTTACTGTCCTATAAGGTACATGTTTCTCGGATCTGTTAATCACTCCCTTATGAACCACTATTTCATGACCGTGAACTATGAATAACATGGATTTTACATATATATGCATACCTATTATGTAAACAATTGTGATTACGAACCACATAGCTAGATAAATAGCTCCCATCCAAAAGAAAGCTTGAAGCAATACGTTTCTTTGAGATGTATCAGTAATGGAAGTCAGAAACAAATCAAAAAATGCAAATATTATTATTAATGATGCTGTAAATATAATGAACACCAAAACGTACAAGAAATAATTCTTCCAAAGAAGATTTTTGTTTGGACGAATTATTCTGGGTTCTCCTGGAGGTGGAGGGATATCAGATCCCTTAATTATTCTAACTTCATTCATTCTTCTTTCTCCACGTTTGCAATAATTTCATTTATACTAGAATCAAATTGTTCTCGGATAGGAATATCTTTATTTGGTGCATCAAGCCCATGTTCTTTTCTGATAAGATCAAGAATGTCAAAACATTGATCTTGACAATTTTCATGACAGCTATGATCCTGCCACGGTAATATAGCACGTTTTTTTACACTATAAAATAGATAGACTGGTCTATCATCACGAAAGTCATAACCAATGAGGATACCATTTCTTGAGAGGATTTTTATTCGTCTTTCATCTTCTTCTCGCTCTTTTTTTGTACGTCCCTGAACTGACCTATCTAAGCTAAAATTATCTGAAAATTCAATAAGTGCTTTTGCGATTTTTTTAAGCGCTAAAGATTTGAATTTAGATATTGAGCGAGCATCAACTTTCTTTTGTAAGCGTTTATCTTTTGCTAGACGCTTCTTCCACTCCTTACTCTCTTCCCTCTCTTTCACTAGAATATCTTTAATTTCATCAATGTTGGCTTCGGGTTTCTTGAAAAGTTCTCGTATGACAATATTTTCTGAATCTGATAACAGTGGGGCCACTTTTCAACTTTCCAACTGAGGTAACCTGAGTTAATTTACTAATATTATTCATTACTAAAATTAGTAAATTGCCTTTTAAACTTTTCGTTTCAACGCTGTCAGAGAATACTCCCAACCGAGCTATATTTACCTCGTACTAGAATATTGATTATTTCTCTAACGTTTATTTCTTAAAAATTATTGAAGAAAATAATTTAATCTACAGAAATACAAAATTATTGAACCTATCTTACTGAAACATCTACTTCTCTGAAATGAATCCCATTTCAAGCTTGATTCTTGAGTTGAATTAGAAATAGATACTATTTTTCAAATAATATATATTTAGTTGGTGTTATTTTATTTTAAAAGGTAATAGGATTAAATTTCCTATCTTTTTACTCACCTTCTTGAACTTCCACGATTAATTTTTCCCAAATCGATGCATTTATAAAGGTAATTACCAAAATTAGTAATGAACAATAATGGTAATCTCAAACAAGGTTTGTGACAATCGGTCACTGAAAAACCTGATTATGATTGCCAGTGTTCAAAAAGGAGCATAAAAATTGCTTAGTCAAGAAACAAAAGAACAAACACAAATTAAAAAGTCAAAAGAGCTCGAAGAGATTCAAACGTTACGAACTCTCGGCATTATATGGATTTGTTTAGGTGGTGCTAATCCTGTGTTTTTTATTCTAGGATTGGTATTCCTATTCTCTTCTATGGTCAAAGATAAGCGAAGAGAGGCTATTGAAGGGGGTCATGCGTAATGGCTTGGATAGGTGCAATCGCGGCAGCGATCGCTTGTAATGATGGAAGACAGCGTAAAAAACCAAGTAAATTAGTCCTATTGGTTACTATATTCAGTCTCGTGCTTGGGATTTTTGTACCTCTGGTAATAATCCTTGGTATGAATAGTAGTAGCACAATGACACTTTTTCCGTTAATATTCATTTTCATCATTATGATTGGAATGGTTGTTATATTTGCTGTTGGTTTTACGGAGTCTTTTGATCAGGATGAAGAAACAGAAACAGCAAGTAGAGAATATCACAGAAGTTCTAGAAAGCAGAGACTTGGCAGTAGTTCATACCGTAAGCACGAACCTGAAGACGACTATTATTGGGGATCGGCATCAAAATCACCCTCATACTTCTGTACCACTTGTGGTATCCGATTAGAGTCAGATGATCGGTTCTGTGCTTCCTGTGGTCGGAGGGTAACTTAATATCAAAATAATGGTGTAAGAATAATGTCTGGTACAGTTGTCGCTTGTAAGAATTTGATTACCAAGATGTCTCCTTCAGCTCAGAAGGTGTATCGAATTTTACAGGCAGGGAAACAAATGCGTGTTCGAGACATTGAATCCCAGATTCATCACTCTCCTCGGATGGTACGCCGTGCTCTTCGCAATTTGAAAAATTTGGGTTTAATTGCTACAATTAAGGGACCGTGGTGGTCTTATTACACCATTAATCGTTAAATCTAAGAATAATAATAAACGTGAAAGAAAATGCAAATACAAGAAACAATTAATGAAACAAAACAAACAAGAAAGGTACTTATCCGAACGGATAAGCTATCAAAGTATTATGGAAAAGATGTCAAAGCTGTTGATGAGCTTGATCTTGAGATATATGAGGGTGAAACGTTCGGTTTACTTGGCCCTAATGGAGCTGGAAAAACGACAACTGTTCGCCTCTTAAACTGTATTCTGAAACCAACTAGTGGAACTGCTAATGTAAATGGTTATGATATCTCTAAAGACTCTACTCAGGTAAAAACCATAACTGGAATGCTTGCAGAGTCACCAGGTTTGTATGAGAAGCTCAGTGCTTATGAATTTCTCGAATTCATTGGAGCTTTATACAACATCAAAGGAAAGGTGTTGAAAGATCGGATTGAAGAACTTTTAAAGTTGTTTGGTCTCACTGAAAGGAAAGATTATCTCCTTGAAGGTTTTAGCTCGGGAATGAAACAGAAAGTATTAATTGCCGCAGCATTGATTCACGACCCTGCGATTATCTTCTTCGATGAACCCACTGCAGCTTTAGATCCTCGTGCTGCGCACATGGTTAAAGATTTGATTAATGGGTTAGTAGATCAACTTGGTAGAACCATTGTCATTTGTAGCCATATTCTTCCAATTGTGGAAGAGCTTTGTGATCGAATTGGGATAATTAACCAAGGACGACTCATTACTGTGGGTACAGTAGACGAAATCATAGCTCAAGCAGGAACCAAAACATTGGAAGAAGCGTTCATCGCTCTAACTGGAGGAGTTGATGAAAAAGAACTCCTGGCTTGGAGGAATCACAGTTGATTTCACTTCGAAACACATTCTGGTTACCAATTGCTAAAACTGAATATCGAGTGTCTACAAGTCGAATTCGTGAAATCAGACCCTATCTCCCTTACATTTTAATTGGGGGATTAACAATTTATACGCTTTTCATTGCGCCATATATCATGGATTTTTTTGTCGATGAGTTGCATGAGTTATTACTTTCAGCAGTAGCTGTTGCTCTGATTGATGTTTTATTCTTCGTATTCTTTGTCATGTTCGCTTCTATGCCAGTCGCATCAACTTTACAGGACATCAAAACAGAGCATTTGGAAATCTACTTATCATCTCCAGTCCAATCTAGTGATATTTTAATTGGAGAATTCCTAGGAAAAATTCCCTTTTATGCTACATTTGCAGCAATCATTGGCGGTACTTTTACAGCAGCTCTATTCCCTCTTGGTTTAGATGTCTTCCAGATTATTATTATCGTTGGGGTTTTCATTATTCTCTTTTTAACTGCTTCTTGGATAGGTACAATGATAGCTGTTCTCATACGATCTATTCTAATGAAATCAGCCCGAGGAAGAGACATTGGGAAAGGACTGGCAATTGTGGTCATCTTACCTTTAGTAGCTGTTATCTATCTATTAATCGGTGGGTATTATGAAGTTCTTAAAGATCCTCAAAACGCAAAATTTGTCCAAGATCTATTTGGATTCTTTCCATGGGGTTGGAGTTCAGAAATCATTGTTGCTATGGCACAGAATCCAGGAGATATCTTAGCTGTTGAATTTACAGCATTCTTGCAAATTATTGCATTAGTGACTTTCTTCGGAGGTTCTTTATTGCTTGGTGGATTTGTAGCAAACCGTGTTTATAACCTTGAACCAACCTCTTTTTCCGCTTCTAAATCCAACCCAAATAGCTTTTTCTATAACTTCATCAAAACACTTGGTGGTGGTGGATCATCTGGTCTTCTTCTTTCTTCAGGATTTAAGGCTTATTTCCGAAAAATGAGGAATATTGCATGGTTGATCTATGGCGTGGGCTTAATTGTAGTGATGAATGTCTTTCTTACACAACCTGACGATCCAGAAAGTGCTTTTATCTTTTCCTTATTCATGGGACCTCTCTTAGCGGCTTTTGTAGCTTCTGATATTACTCTTCAAGGGAAAGAAAACTTACTACTCTATAGACAAACCCCCACAGGAACAGGAAAGTATCTTAGAATCAAGCTGTATCAATACTGCCTAACCAATCTCCCAATCATTCTGGTTGTTATAACCGGTGTGAATCTACTCGTTCCAGGCATAACCCTAGAAATGCTGATTTTCAATGTTAGTCTGACACTGTTAATTGGTGCAGCAGCTATAACTATGACCCTCGGTTTGTTTCTATTAAATCCCGCCTTTCATGATAAAGCTGGTGAATTCATGATAAATATTCAGGTTTGTATATTCGGTGCTTTGATTCCATTTTTTGGCTTGCTGATCGGCCTAGATCAAATGCTCTATGATATGTTTGGTATTGTAGATGCACTCTATCCTGTTGCAATCGTCTATATAGCTTTACAGTGGATCCTTGGACTCATCATGCTCTCGCTTGGAGCGAAAAAACTAAGCAACATGGAGTAATATCTAATCTCCCTTTTCTCTTTTTTTCTTAAGTAAAATTCTGGTGAAAAACATGAATAAAACTTTAAAAATCATTTTAGTGGGGTTTTTTCTTCTTACTTTTATAGGACAAGTCCTCCTTTTCGTATACTTAGGTGAACAGCACTCCGCATCCAACCAAGGAATGTCTATTCGGGGTGCTAGTATTGTTTTCTTTATAGCAGATGGGTATTCCGAAAGTGATCTTCAGGGTGTGAAGCAGCAATTTGAGCAATGGCGTGGAACGGTCACTATTGCAGGATTGTCAGAAAACTTGACTGCTAAAGAAAGTTCAATAACAGCAGATATTCTACTCCTAGATATTGATGAGATTACAACTTATGATGCGATTGTTTTACCTGGAGGAGAATTAACACAAGGTTTTATGGCAAATCAACATGTGATGCAACTTCTTGATAATGCGAATAATGAGGGTTTAGTGATCGCTGGTATGGGTAATGGAACACTTGTGCAAGCTAACGCAGGGCTTATAGATGGTAAAAAGTTTACAACACACAGTTCTATCGTTGATAATCTCACAGCAGTAGGTGGAATTTATGTTGAAGGCGCTAATGTTGTTATAGATGGCACCATCATTACCGCTTCCCCTCCTAATTATGAGGAGCTCGCTTATGCAGTTGCTAATACTTTAGGTTATTCCTACAATCTAGATGTCGATATTTCATTTGATAAAGAAGAACAAGGATGGAACTATTCTATCAGTGTTATACCCTCTGACAAACATATTGTCAAAAGAATGAGCATTAATCTCTCTAAATCAGGAACTAATAATGAAAAGTCACTAATTGACACTTGGAATCTTGATGAAAAAGAAGAAGGAGTCTTTTCAGCAAGTTTTGGAATTTTATCTAATGGTTTCTATATCGTGGATATTGAAGCTGAGAGTATCTACGGGAATATAGAATTGCGTACTGATATTTCGGAGTTTTCTGTGGGGAGCAATTAATCTTGATAAAATTAAGGGATCTTGGTGGTATTATTACACCATTAATCGTGAAATGTATGAAATGGAATAAAAGTGAAAGAAAATGAAAATACAAGAAACAATTACTGAAACAAAACAAACGAAAGAGGGCGTTATCCGTACGGATAAGTTATCAAAATCTTATGCAAGTGTCAATAATGAGGGTGTTCTAACCGTTAGAGAACTTAAGAAGTACTTCGGAACGGTTAAAGCGGTCGATGGTCTGTCTTTTACCATCTTTAGTGGAGAAATCTATGGATTACTTGGTCCTAATGGAGCTGGTAAGACGACCACGATTAAATCTATTTTAGGAATGCTCGCTCTCCAAGGTGGAAATATCACTGTCCTGGGTTTTGATCCAATAATTACCCCAGAAAAAGTCAAGGAAAACATTGGTTACGTTGCTGAAGAGCCCGTGCTGTACGAATCAATGACTGTCAAGGAATTATTCAACTTCATTGCATCCATTCGACGTCTCGATCCAGAACGTGCTACAACTGTAGCTAAGGAGTATCTCGTTTCGCTAAATGCTTTGGAGTATTATGATACGTTCATTGGTGGTCTCAGTCGTGGGAACAAGCAAAAGATACAGGTGATTGCTGCATTACTTCACGAACCCAAGGTGTTAATCT
>JAEOTU010000025.1 GCA_016839665.1 Candidatus Hodarchaeota archaeon | reverse complement strand
GAAGTGTTGATTATGTGAGAGGACTACCTGTAAGCCTCTTTCCAATAGTCGGTGGTGAAATCTTTTCTGAGATTGAGGCAATGTTTGTTTTAGCGACAGGTATTGAGGTCTATCCAATAGGCGCTGGAGGAGTTTATGATGGGGCAGGCGCAACTGTATTTGAGATAAGTGGACCTGATAGTGAGATACAGAAAATATTGGATGTCTATAAGACAATTCAGAACACTGAACCACTTAATATTAACTTGAAACCTCACTAAATTAACCAATTTTCTCTAATGTTTTATCAACCCGTTGCAGAATTACATCAATGTCTTCTGGTTGTACAATGAGTGGCGGTAAGAACTTATTAGTGGATTTATAATTACCACAGTAATCACAAAACACACCATTCTTAATCATAGTCAATGTAAAATACAATGAAGTGAACTCATCTACAAGTTCAATGCCCCACATTAATCCTCTACCCCTTACATCGACAACCTTCTCAGAATATTTTTCCTGTAGATCCACTAATCCTTTTCCGAACTGATTTCCCACAGTTTGAACATGCCTCAAAAACTCTGGTTGAGAAATTATGTCCAGCATTTTTCTTGTAACATAACATCCGAGCTCTGAACCACCAGTAGTAGAAATGTGTAAGAAAGGATCTTCTTCAAAGACTTCCTCAAATTTGGGTTTATAACTTGTAGTAGAAAGCGGATAGACGCCAGAGCTCATTCCTTTTGCTAGTACAATCATATCTGGCACAATTTGTTCATTAGGATATAATCCTCCATAAATCCCCCACATTTTGCCCGTTCGGCCTAATCCAGTTTGTACCTCATCTGCAATCATCACTACTCCCTTCTCATCACACAACTCCCTCACTTCAGCAAAATAATCCTCTGGGGGAATAAGAATACCTCCAGTGGCTGGGATGGTTTCAAACAACACGCAAGCTGTTTTTTCATCAATTTTTTTCCGAAAACTCTCAATATCTGCAAAAGGAACCTGTTTAAAATCAGGTAAGCTCCACAAGAATGGATCTTTAAAACTTGAAGCACACGCACCAAGAGCAAATCCAGTAACCCCATGATAAGCCCGATTCGCAGAGATTATCTTTCTTCTCTTAGTAAATGCTCTTGACAGTTTAATAGCTAAGTCAATTGCTTCCCCACCACCAACAGAAAACATAGTTTTACTAATATCTCCAGGAAAAAGATTAGCCAATTGTTTAGCAAGCAAAGCTCGTTGTTCACTCAAAAGATGATGATCTCCAATATCAAGCCCATTATCAAGTCCCTCGTGTAGAGCTTTATTGATCTCTGGATGGTGATGCCCTAAATTAAACACTCCTCCACTTGTATGGCAATCAATCATTTCTAATGGAGGTTCTTCTGAAGTAGTTCCCTCCAACATTTTTATGGTTAGTCCTTTCCTCTCTCCTTGGACAACACCCAGTCCAAGACTTGTGAAAAAAGCAGCTTTATGTTTTGAAACATACTTGGCATACATTTTCACTAATTCTTCTTGGTTCACTGCACCAATGATTCTCTTCTCTGATGACACAATCAAAACCTCTTCTTTTTTACTGAAATCGTTCTTTTTTGTGAATAGTAATGGTTCATCAAAATAGAATTTACTATAAGGTAAAAATGTGTAAAGATTAATAAAGCAGTCAGATGTCCAATTTAGTCATTTGGGGTTTGTAAAAAAAACTGCCTAAAGAATTTGTCTTTACCCAGTTCAGATAAAGATCAGTTCTGGAACCTTTTGCAAATTCGTAGCAGCTGCGTGTTGTTGGTTGTAGGCAGTTTTCAATCGAAGTGTGGTTTGTTTGGCGCTCGAAATTCCCTTTGACATAATAATAGCCTTTTTAATGGGCTTAACTCTTATCCTCTCTTCTTTTATTGCCACAATACGGATGGTTAGGCAAAAATATTTCCAGTATGGTCTTCTAGCCCTTCATTGGTTTGGGATGGGGTTGTGGGCCGTCTCTACGACTTTGGGAATCATTTTACTTATAAATAGGCCTGCCCCGATTGTATTTATTTCTTTCCCAAACTGGTTCGAGTGGACGGTAGCTGATACGCTTGGATACATCGGATATTTCGTTCTTATACCCACAATGTTCGTTTTAGTTTTTTATTTGGATTCGATAAGTCGTACATCAGTAGAGCCAGTTAAATTATTAATTACAGGAATGATATCTGCGTTGTTGATCACAGCAATTGTTCTTGATCCTACTCAGACTCACTCAACAATTACTACACTTACTATCATTTCCCAAGCTATGTGGGCTACGTTCTGGGGTTTTCTATGGGTATTCCTTGCCACACGTCTGTTAATACACAGTCCAGACAAAATCCGGAGGGAAACTTCTCTCACTTTCGTGGGGGGCCTTTTTATTGGACTCGCTTCGTTAATTAATGTTTTTCGTGCTCTCAGCGCGATTAATCCTGTCTTTAGTGCTTTAAATCCTCCCTTGGGCCTGGTCGAAGGATCCTTGAGTATCGGATCCCTTCTCGTTACATTAACCTTCGTTTTCCAACCGAAGCTGTTATATATACTTCCATTCAAGGTTTCTCGTCTCACGGTTCTCAGTGAGGGGGGGATACCACTATTCTCACATTATTGGGTCCCAGAGAAGGATGATCCTTCACGAGAAGTTCTCTTTGGAGGTATGATGACTGGTATTAGCAGTATCTTAAAGGAATCCCTGAAACATGGGAATATCAGGGAGATTACGCTTGAAAAATCAATTTTACTGATTAATCATATTGAAGAAACTTCGTTGACATTTCTATTGGTCACTTCAAGAATCTCGAAAGCTTTAGTAGGAGCACTGAGCTTGTTTGCTCACCAGTTTCAGGAGGAGTTTGGAAAAATTGTTTCTTTACAAAACATTAATCCAAAGGAGTTTAACCCTGCAAAAGATATCGTTGTAAGATGTTTTCCATTTTTGCCTACGTATGGAAAGAGTTAAGGAAACCTGTTTTCATTATTCTTGATTACTCATTCTTAAGAATTTACTCAAAATTAAAATTTGTCATCCAATTGGAACTTAGATTAAAAATTTTACTAGAAACCTTTTTTACATTCTCTAAGGAAGGTCAAACTATGCCACTCTACATATTAGCAACTCGAATTGATTTCGATCAGAATGACTTAGCGAAGAGGAAAGAACAAGGGAAAAAATTTCTTGAGTTGGTTAAACAGAAAATTCCAGACATTAAATGGATCGCTCATTACGCTATTTTAGGTCCCTACGATTTTTTAGACATTTTTGAAGCAAAAGATGAAGCAGAGGCAGCAAAGGTTTCATTACTCTCACGAGCCGCGGGCGCAACTTTTGCAGAAAGCTGGACTGCCATTCCATACTCAGAATTTCTCAATCTGCTAGATGATTTAAAATAAGATTCTTCAATAGAGCAAGAATGTAATTCCTCAGCTTAGTCTCCTAAGGAGTATAGAGGATTCCAAAAAGTATTCCTCCAACGATACTGGTTAAGATAACCACTTTCCATAATAGAAGAGCTGCTTCACGATCCTTGCGCCATGCGAGATTACAGGCTAGTACCACTTCAACCACCCCAAGGAAAAAAGGAATGATATTTGGGATGAGGGTCCCTTCATTCATTAATGTGAGATTAATGATCGCAAAACCGAGGACTCGTACAATTATAGCGAGGGACGTCAAATAAGAAGTATTTTTCAACCCTAAATAAACAGCTGTAGTCATTTCCCCATTCTTAAGATCTGTTTCCAAATCAGTCAGAATGGTAGGTAAATGGATTCCTGCAACAAGAAAAAGGCTTAGAATAATTCCGTAGAACAGTAATGTTGGATTGACTAAAGGTGAAGATCCTAGTAATCCAATGTAGAATGGAATAAAAAACCCAATAATCAAAACAGTGATTGTTAAATCAATAAAGGGCCTGGCTTTGAACCTCAGGGGAGGTACAGAATAAGCAACAGATCCTCCTAATGCTAAAAAATAAGCAGCAAATGCAAGGGGCAGCTTCGGAAAAGTGAGAGCATTAGGTACAAATAATATATTGAGTGGAATCGGTAAAAACCATAATAATCCTACCCATAAATAAATATTCTTCCGAGTTAAGAGATCTGAAGTGACCAGAGGATTTCTCAAAGAGAAACGACGGGGATTGTCCGCATCTGAGTCTTTGTCAAAAACTGCGTTCAAGCTGAAATGGCCACCTGCAAATGCATATATCGACACCCATCCAACGGCAATTGATGGAATCAACGGTAGTAAATAGAAAAGACTCAACATATAGGCCACCCCCGCAAAAATAAATCCCCATTCTGGCCGAGATAGGGCAAAGAGCTCTCGAAGAACTTGCCAATAACCTTTCAAAGATTGGTCCACCTTTAAGTCCGCGGATAGTAAGTATGTTTTTTACTATTATTTTAATTAATCAAAATAAATACATAAAAGTAAAGTCTATGTTAAAACAGAAGTCATTTCCAAATTAATGAAACTGATAAAATCTATCTGCTTACTGATAAAATCTATCTCCTCACTTATTATTATTTTAATTCACCAAAATAAAATTTAATAAAAAATAAGGAGATGTATTCTTGGTAAATTTACTTTGGGATTACCATGGAAAAAAACCTAATAAACAGAAAATCTCCCACTAGGTTTTTCAAAAAACGTACGTACACATTTAAGGCTTTCATAACAGATCTTACTCGTATGATGCGAAAAAAACACAGCATTATGGACACGCATCGTTCGCAGCGTCTATCAAGGCAATTTGCAGAGCACATCATGTTGGTTTGTACCTCTGTATATGGGTGTATCTATTGCGAATGGGGGCATACTAATTTTGCTTTAAATGAAGGGAGCACTCTCGATGATATCCAAGCACTTTTAGCATTGAACTTCGGACAGTTCCCGCCCGAGGAAGTAGTTGCATTGTCATTTGCCCAGCAGTATGCGGAAACCGTAGGTCATCCTTCCAAAGCAGCATTACACCCCTTAGTGAAGGAATATGGACTTAAAAAGAGCCAAGATATCATTAATCATTGCGAAATGATAACCATGGGCAATTTACTAGGAAATTCGGTCTCTGCATTACTTAGCCGGCTACAAAGAATCCCCCCAAAGCATGGATCCTTGAGTTTTGAGCTTTTTATTTTTATCATAGGAGGTTTTTGGATAGATCGTTATATAAGACGGAAATAATTAGATTACTACATTAACAGCTTGAGAAGATATGATGATCCAAGATATTGGGAGAAGTTACAATATTTCTTTAATTACGCAATTTATCAAGGATTGCTTTAGCATGAGTTATATTAAGATTATTCCATAGGGTTTCCAGTTTGTCAGAACACGGATATTCACTACAATCAGCGCAAGTGTCATATTCCTTTTCAATGGCACAATTACGTACGTTGCATTCAGCACAGAATTTTAAAAGTTCTCCATCAGAATGACAGCCATTACAATTAACCTGATCGGGTTCAATTTGGAAACCTCCACTCGACCACTCTTTAGCTGTCTTTTCACGAAGTTCTTGATTATCATCACGTTTTGAAATATACGCAGGACATTTCGTGCATTCTAAACCACAAAAAGCTATTTCCATTTTTAAGCCTCATAATTAATTTTAAGTTTCTATACTCAACCTATCCAATATAAACTTTACATTAATGGCAATGTTTTAGCAAGTTGAACTGTAATACACGAGTTCACAGTCGCTTATCTTGAATGACTAGGGCAACCTAGAGCGTACTAGCGGGGAAATACGATGTTTTTACAACCATAAATGCTATATAGAACCTAGATTATTGTGTAGATTATGTTAACAGATTCTTGTGTGCTTTTGTTTAGGTAGGAATATTCGAATCTGGTGAATTGATTATGACTCATTATAAACCAATTATTTGGGTTGAGGGAATTATAGGAGCAGGAAAAAGTACATTCGCCAAATATCTTGCTGAGAAACTGGAATTTCGATTATTGAGTGAACCTGTAGACAATGAATATCTGACTTTATTCTATGATAATCCAAAGCGATGGGCTTTTCCAATGCAGATTGATTTGCTACATCGTAGATATGCTATACAGAAACTTGCGGCTTACGAAGTAAGTGCTACTTTGATTGGTGAAAGTAAGTATCGGGGATGTGTTTTAGACAGAGGGCTGCCTGGAGACCGAGTTTTTGCAAAATTACACATGTTGGAAGGAAATATTTCAGAACTAGAATGGCAAACTTATCAACGAGCTTATGAGGCAATGACAAGCTCATTGTATCCTCCCAGCCTTGTATTATATCTAGACGTTGAACCCCAAACAGCCTTGGATCGTGTGAAAACAAGGGATAGGTCTTTTGAACGAGGTGGAGTACCATTGGAATATCTTATTAAGTTGCACAGGGGTTATTTGGATCTTTTAGTCGAAATTGAATCTGGACAACACGCCTGGAGTCGAGGCATGGATGTCATGCGAATTCCTTGGAATTTCGATTTTCAACCCATTGAACCTTTAATTGACCAGTTACGAAGAAAATTCGATTTTGAAGTGATTGAATAGAATCATATTAGAAACCTTGCCCATCAAAGGTCGGAAAGCTGTAGCAGGTTAAAGAAATATTTTATTTGATAAAATTATATTTCAATAGTAGCGAAAACCTGTGGTTTGAGTTGATATCATTACACTTTTTGAAACCATGCAGAATTATAAGATGAAGATTTGACTGTTTCAAATCCACTTCCAGAATCTCCAAGTCAAAATATTAATAAGGCTGATTGATTCATAAAACAAGAGTTTATTTCAGTGAGTGAATGAAATTTCTATTTTTGTGAAATCAATAGAAATAAAGATTAAACAAGTTAAGGAGGTCGAAAAAGTAATGGAAAAGCCTTTAAGGCATCAAGAAACCGCAGAAGAATTTATCGTTAATATGGACGAAGAATTATTTGATTATAAGAAAAAACTCTATATATCATTAGTGGTTGGAATAATCCTTATTTTCTTTATTTTTGGTGGCATACCAGGAATGATCATTACAGTTATAGGATTATTCCTTGCATCAATAAGTGGTACTATGCTCTACATTATGAATTATCGTCACGTTCATATGGAAAATTGGGTGAGGAAAAAATACGAAAGACAAGCTCAGAAAAAAGGTAAACGTTTGGTAATAACTTATAATCCTGAAGGACAACAGTTTTACCCACACCTAAGACACCAAGCGCAGACACAAACTCAACGCAGCCCTAGTACGGGATTTCAACCCGTGGATACTAAAGCTGCCTTTTGTCCTAAATGCGGAAATAAGGTAGAGCAGGGATATAAATTTTGTATGCATTGTAGCGCAGAATTAACTTAGAAAAACTGATCAAGAACAATTTACACATCTAGCGACAACTTCTTCATTTTTTATCTTGACTTTTACTCGACCACAATCTCCACAGACAACTGTTTGACATTTTTTACATGCAAGAAGGTGTTCTGCGCAAAAATGTTTTCCGCAGCCACCACAGATTTTAGCACTTGTACTACCCTCTACTTGACCGCATTCAGGACAAGTGTACAGGTAGTCATCTTCACACTCTTCACATACGGGTTTTTGTTCAGTATGACCCATTTTGTAAGGAACTTTCTCGCTGAATCCATTCCCACAGACG
>JAEOTU010000249.1 GCA_016839665.1 Candidatus Hodarchaeota archaeon | reverse complement strand
GATTGGCCCGAATAAAGCTCAATGGCATCATAAAATAATATATTCATAATTTCAGCTTCAATATTGGATTCGATCTTCTCTTCTGGATATTTTCGACTTTTCAGTCGTTTTCGGAGGATATTAACATTGCACCGCAAGACAATAATGAGGTTAAAAGGGCCTTTCAGGGGAATTATTCCCCCAACTAGACATAAGCGTTTCGTATCGGCTATAATCGACTCTAAATGAGGTTTCAATAGATCTTCATCGATAATTAAGGAATCCCGATTAATGTCATATCCAAGAAATAGTTCTTTCTCAAGGACTACTTCATTAATCTCTAAATAATTGAGAAATAATAGTTCTGTGAGCCGTTTAGCTACAGTTGTTTTTCCTGTACCTGTTACACCAGTAATATATATTCGAAAAGGAGGGAGATGATTCATAAAACCAACTTAGAAAGTTATTTCACTTTCTTTATCTTTAAATTTATTTCTTGATCTAAAGAACTTTGAAAGAATAAGTGGCAAATTAGTAGTATTGGTTTGAATTGTGAACTCTACCATATCAATTTTAGCTGAAAAACCTTCCATTGCAAGAGCGCTTGTCAGAGCATTTTCTATTGTATATAAACTCAAATTTTCCAGTAGAAAGGGCAAAACAAGATATAATTACATTTATGAGAGCAATATCGAAGGCCAACAAATTAGTTTCTGTATTGAAAAAGATACCTATCGCCTTCGAAAAGGGGATAGTATTGTGATTTCAAGCGTCATTGGTCATATCCTAAATTTTGATTATCATCCTCCTTATGATAAAGATACTAACTGGCATAATACAGATCCTTTAGATTTGATTGAATTACAACCTATAGAAATTCCAATTCAGGAGAACATGGTTTCTCATCTGGAGGAACTAGGTAAAGAATCAGATATTATTGTTATTGCTACCGATTGGGATGGACATGGAGAATCAATAGGACGTCAAATAGTTGATATTGCATCTCGACAGAATAAAAAAATCAGACATGGTAGAATGCATTTTACTAGCACTAATCCAAATGTTTTAACGAAAGCTTTTGAAAATCAAACAGATTTGAATTGGGATTGGATCAAGCAAGTTGATTCTCTGAGGAAACAAGATTTACGAATGGGTTCTTCATTAACCCGTTTTTTTACAGTTGGAATTCAGAATCGGGGTATTCACAATCAGATTATCTCGTATGGCCCTTGTCAGACAAGTGTTTTATGGTTAATCACAAACCGATTTCTTGAAAATAAAAATTTCAACCCTGAGAAATTTTGGAAAATGTCGATTAAGATATCCACATCTGAAGGTCCTTTATTTCTTGATTGGAAAGGCAATTCGGTAACAGATGAAAACATCGTTGACTCTTTGGTTTCTACGCTAGAAAAAATCGCAAGAGGTTCTATTACGGAGTATAATGAAGAATCAGGTACAATAAAACGGCCTTTACCATTAGATACTGATACTCTCGAATCAGAATGTGCTCAATTCCTAAGAATTAGCCCAAAACAAGTCGCAGACATTGCGGAAAAATTATATAATAATGGGTTCATCACCTATCCTCGTACAGAGAGTTCTTTTTATCATGAAAAAGATCTTACAAATTTAGCAGAGAAATTTGTTTCACATGAAGAATTTGGTCTCATTGCCCAGGAATGTATTACCTTGGGAGGGGTTCAGAATCCTAGTAAGGGGAGATTTACTAAAGATCATGAACCGATCAAGCCTGTAAAAGCAATAAATCGATCTGATATTGAAAAATCTTTTGCTGCATCACCTCATCTAATAAATAACGCTTGGAATATCTATTCTTACGTTGTTTGGAGGTTTCTTGCCACCATTCACTCTGAAGCATCTGTTGTAAATCAATATATCATACTTACTGCCGCATCCGAGGAATTTATCGCCAAAGGATTAAGACTTATCGATGCTGGCTTTCTGAAATTCTACAAATTTAGAAAAATCAATGTTAATGAATTACCTCCATTAGAGAAAGGAAGTTTATTACCAATCGAAGTCTTTAAACATCAGGGATACACCACACCCCCTCCATTGTGGAGTGAATCCCAATTAATCCGAAAAATGGCAAGATTAAACCTTGGAACCGATGCCACGCGATCAACTCATATTGATACTGTTCAAAAGAGAAAATATACTGTTGTAAAGGGTGCGTGGAGACTTCTTGAACCGACTTCTCTCGGAATTGCGTTATTCCAACTGTTAACACAGAACGCAGAGGAGCTTATTATTCCAGAAATTCGAGGAAAAATTGAATCTTGGACTCAACAAATTAGAGACCATGAAAAAACTCCCGAGGATGTTGACAATCTCGTCATTGAATTAACAACTCGTGGTTTACAAAGAATGAAAGCAAACCAAGAGGAAATTTTTGAAACATTAGTCCAGGGTATTAAATCTATGACAGGAATTGGCAAGAATT
>JAEOTU010000248.1 GCA_016839665.1 Candidatus Hodarchaeota archaeon | reverse complement strand
GACATGCTAACCTATAAGAAAACAGTCACAGGTACTGATGGTACGTCTCCCGAATCAGGTGCCACGACCGCTTACGACGAATATTCGATCACCAAAGCGTTCGATTGGCTGGACACTGAAGGATATGTCACTCAACCTTGGAGAGATTACGAAGAAACATCAACTGAAGCTAGCGGACCCGTTGCTGGATTTGAGCTTTTGATGGCTACCCTGGCAATCACTGGCGTTGCGTTTCTTTTAAGCCGCAAACGAAAGAGATAAGACTCTTTCCCCCCCCCTTTTTTTTCTTTTACATTAACTTTACTCTGATTTTATCCGTTTAGCATTTTATGTTGAATCATTGGATAATCTTTCTGAGCCCCAGATTTATTTGGATGAGATAGATATATTCTGGTAAATTCCTATGATTAATTCCCCTTTAACATCGAATTAGGATGAATTTTGTTCATTTAACTTTGCTGAAACTAATGGAAATACTTCAAATGTGCTCTAAGACGAATTTCGCTATCAAATTCCTTAGGGCAATAATGACATCGATACATCCTACAAGTTCCTTTTCTCTCGTGAAGTCTTAGGTCTACAAGACGATCGAACCTTTCTCTACACTTTTCACAGCGGAGTTCTTTTTTTCGTCTTGGGATGTTATCTCTTGGAGGGGGGTCAGAATCCAACTTTTTTTTATAGATTCTATGCCGTAATGATGAAACCTCAAAACTTTCGCGAAAAGAAGGATGAAGAATTTCTGTTCTACCAAGAATTAAGAAGCCTTCAGGAACTAGGAGATCAAAAAATCTTCTGAGAATACTCTTCTGGGTTTCTTTTGCAAAGTAAATTAACACATTCCTACAAAAAATAATGTCTAATTTAGTAAAAGTAAATTTATCCTTCAACAAGTCTAGATGAGAAAAATCAACCATTCTTCTCACATTATACTTTACTCGTTGTCCCTTACCAAATTTTTCAAAATATCTCAATGAGAATTCATTTGGGACATTATTCAGAATATCCCCCTCGTAAATACCTCTTCTAGCGACTTGGAGGAGCTCCTCATTAAAATCAGTCGCGAAAACTTTAACATTGTGTTTTAAAAGTTTCCGACCTAAAATGTCATGAACAATACAGGCAATACTATAAGGTTCTGGGCCTACTGCACAACCTGCGCTCCAGATTCGAATAGATGGGGATAAAACTTTCTGGGTTTTTTCTTTAATATAGGATGCTAATATCTTTCGAAATTCTTCCCAAGTATCTAAATCTCGGAAGAATTCGGTTACATTGATGGATAAGCATTTCTTTAACAATTTTACTTCATTTTCTTCTTTCGATATTACATCGTAATAATCTGCGTAATTACTTACTCCCCGCTTTCTCATTCTAATAGCTAAGCGTCGTGCTAAATATTTCTCTTTATAGGAGCCAACATCCGAAAAACCCCGTCTATAAAGAAATTTTTTAATTAAATCAATATTCTGTTGATCTGGATACATTAAAATTCTTCTCAAATAGCAAGGATTATTTGTTAGTGTACTCCGAAAAGTATCGATTTTGTATAGGGATTGGAAAACTAGTTGACTGCTTCTTTATATATCAATTCTTATATTTTTAATCACATTAAAATATCAACACATACTCTTCTATCATTAAAATAATTAAAGTTATTCTTATTGAAAAAAGAAAGGATTAAGGTGGTTTATATGTCTAAAATTGAGGAATTTAATTCTTATAGGGAAAAAATGACTGAAACTATCCTAGAAAAGGGAAACTTGGAGATCAAGAGATTTTTTGCCCTAGATTCGCGAGCTTATGAAGACGGAGCTTTATCTGCCAAAGTTAAGGAACTTTTAGGGCTGGTAGCCAGTATGGTTCTTAGATGTAATGATTGCATTACATATCACATTTTACAGTGTTATAAACTGGGGATTACTGAAAAAGAGATTTATGAGGCATTTAATGTTGCATTAGTTGTTGGAGGTTCAATAGTCATTCCGCATTTGAGAAAAGCAGTGGAAATCTTGGAAGAATGCATACAGAGTTAAAAAAAACCTCTAGGCGAGTTAGTAATCAACTCTGTAATAATACCGTTGTCTAGAACCAACAGTTGTATGATCTTCAAAATACGAAAAATTCTTGTTTTGGAGATAAGTATTGATTTCTTCATGTAATTTCAAAGCAGTTAATTGGAAATAGACGCTTGGATGTTTTCCATAAGTTGCAACTTCTTCTAGCAATTTAACTACGAATTCGTGACCGATTTCTCCTCCCACGAGTTCTGATTCCTGTCCCAGAAAACCTTTCGTTGAAAAAGAGCTTTTCTCATAGTATTTCTGGTCATACTGAGGGGGATTGCAAACAATTGCATCGAATTCATCTAGGGAATCATATAGGTCCTCGATTATATGATTCTTAGCTTTTTTTACCTTAATAGCGGAATTCAAATCATTTATCTTAATATTTCTTAGAGCACTTCTATATGCTATTTCATTAATTTCCGTTGCTTCCACATAACAACCAATTTTAGCTAGCATCATAGCTATAATCGCTGAAGCACCTGTTCCAATTTCCAATACTCTTGAGGGTTGATCGCGTCTAATCCATGAAACAAAAACCCATCGACTACAGACAGTCGGAATTAAAAATCCACAAGGAATGGTAAAATCTAATGATAAAAGATCTTGTAATACCAACCTATTATATAATAATAAAGCTTTGGTATTTCCTAAATCAATACGATTCTTAGCGATTTCATATTTTCTTAAGGTTGGATCGCGTCGCATAGCCTCTTTGAAAGATAAACCACATGGTTTTTGAGGAAAAGTTTGTTGTTTCATATGGTAAGAGCAATAACAGTATCCTGACTTAAAACTTAAGACTGAAATTCCTCATACTGAAAAAGAATCTTATTGTCGCTTATTATTCACAGTTATGGATCTTGGTAATCATGAATCAGAAAATAGATTTAAATTGGAAGATTTCAACACTAGCTCTCCACGCAGGAGAGGAAGAAAAGTACGCTGACTCCCTTATCACTCCAATCTTCGTAACATCCACATTCAGCTTTCCAAACGTTGATGTTGGTCGGAAGCGATTCGAGGGTGAGGAAACTGGATATATTTACACACGTCTCGGCAATCCAACCGTGGTAGATTCTGAAAAAAAAATTGCTGTTCTTGAGGGAGTTAACCTATTCAAGAGGGGCAGCAACCATGTTGAGGGGCATGCTTTTTCTACCGGGATGTCGTGTATCGCGACATCGATAATGGCTTTAACGAAGAGTGATGACACTATTCTAGCTACAAATCCTCTTTATGGAGGAACGACTTATTTACTCGAAGGAATCATGAGACCGTATCGTGTTAATACAAAATTTGTCAACACAGCAGGAGAGGAAGGGATAGAACGTGTAACAGAAGCTACCAACTCTAAAACCACTCTTCTTTATATTGAAACTCCTACAAATCCAAATCTAGTAATTTCTGACATTGAAGAAATAGGCAAAATAGGAAAAGAACATGAAATCCCAGTCGTTGTAGACAATACTTTCGCAACACCTGTGTTACAAAGACCATTGGAACTAGGAGCACACATCGCACTACATTCAACCACAAAATATCTGAATGGTCACGGGACAACTTGCTCAGGTATTCTAGCGTCAAGGTTAAAGGGAGAAAAAAAAGAACGATTACAGTTTGTAAAGAAAAATCTTGGAGCAACCCAATCACCATTCGATGCGTTTCTAGTGTTAAATGGAATGAAAACATTACCTTTAAGGATGGAAAAACACTGTTCTAATGCCATGATTTTAGCGGAATATCTTACAGAACATCCTAAGGTTAAAGAAGTGTTTTATCCAGGTTTAACATCCCATCCTCAACATAAGCTAGCTAAAAGACAAATGAATGGAAAATATGGGGGTATGATAGCATTTGAGCTAAAAGCTGGACTATCAGGTGGGGAGAGTTTAATGAACAACATGAAAGTTATCACATTAGCACCGTCTCTAGGATGTATCAATAGTCTTATTCAACACCCAGCTAGTATGAGTCATGTCAAAGTTCCCAGAGAAAAACGTATTGAAGGTGGAATAACTGATGGTCTAGTAAGGTTTTCCGTTGGGCTTGAAGATGTTGATGATCTCATTGCGGATCTAGCTCAAGCATTGTCTCACATTTCTTAAATAGAGACAATCTGGTCTTTACAGGATACTCAAAAAATCATCCAATAATCATTCTTCTTTTCTCAGAAGAGATTAAATGTTACCAGAATTTTTCACGAAAATTGGTAAGAGAAATGAAAAAATCCACTTCACCAGTAGTAAGAGCCTTTGAATTCGCATATAATGCCCACAAAGGTACGAAAAGGAAAGCAACGAATGTTCCATATATTATTCACCCTCTTTCAGTTGCTGTAAATCTTATGAAAACCAACGCCTCAGAGGAATTAGTTGTTGCTGGATTACTACACGATCTAATCGAGGATGAAGGTGTGAAGCTCTCTGAGATAAGTGCGAATTTTGGGGAAAAGGTCGCTTCATTAGTTAAAGGAGCTTCAGAACCGACTAAATTACGTAAAAGTACTTCTGACCCAAAGAAAACATGGAAGAAAAGGAAACAACGCACCATAGAATTCATTAGAGGCGCTGACAAGGATTTAAAGCTACTATCTTGCGCTGACAAACTATCAAATATAAAAGACACAATAGAAGATCATAATAGGTTGGGAGAGAAACTATGGGATAAATTTAATGCTCCTAAAAATGAGCAGAGCTGGTATTATCGGTCAATGTGTAATTCCTATCAAACTGGTCCCGAGAATATCAGTGATTTGCCAATATTTCACGAATTTAAGAGCTGTGTGAAGCAAATTTTCAAAGACGAATCTTAAAGACAGCCTACTTTCTCAAAAATGTGATTTTTTTGACTGGTATATCCGATTTGAATACATTAGTTAAATCAATGAGTCCAAAATTGATTGATGGTGACTTTGTCTTCTGTTCTGTTTCAGAAAAACGTCTTTCTGAAATGAGAATCACCCCTCTTTCGATTTTTAAAGAGGAAGAGGGAATTGCTATTATAGTTACAAGACAAACAGCAGATATCAACTCTCTTACTTATTCAAGAATTTGGTCTTTAATAACACTCACAGTTCATTCTGATCTCTCAGCAGTGGGTTTTTTAGCTCTTATAACAGACAAACTAACAAAATCTGAAATAAGTGTGAACGTTATTTCTGCTTATTACCATGATCATTTGTTTGTTCCAAAAGAAAAGACAGAACAAGCATTGTCGCTATTAAATGAAATAACCACTTCAACTCCTGAAGTAAAGAAAGAATTAAATTCCTAAAACATATTATCCTTCTTGTGCCTGCTTTATAGTGGAGCTTAAAACTTGTTATAAGTTTATGATGGTCTCTTTCCAAGCAGGCATACATACCTTATTTTTCATCATTTAGTTATTTAATTATAGATTTTCCTTTAAGCAGTTCGTTTACCTCATTTAGTTTACTTTTAACAATATGACGGCAAGCTTTTCGGGCAATAAAAAATGTCCATTTATCATAATCATTTTCATTCAACCATTCTTTAAGTGTACATAAAACCAAATCAGGATGTCGTCTAGAAATATCAGCTAAATTGTTTCCGACACTTTTACGAACATATAAACTCGGATCACAATTTATTCTCTTCAAGCATTTGATTGTTTCTTCTGGTGTTTCACGAAGCCAGTTCTTACCACTGACTAGTACTGGCCTTAGTGACTCTGATACACAACGTCTAATGTTTTCATCTGTGTCAAGCAGCCAGTCGTCATATAAATTGAGAACTTCATCAGGAAATACCTGTAACAATTCACGCATTGCCATTTGGGCGGATTCTCTTACAGCAAAGTGTGAATCCTTTGCTGCGGCTTTTATAACTGAAAGATAAGGTGTAATAGTATTTTCCTCAATACTACAATTGGTAGCAATTAACGCCGTAAGGTGTCTAACCTGCCAATGATCACTGTTGATTAATACGTCTAAAGATCGTTTTTTTATATCAAGAGGGACTGTTTCTTGAATTAATTGTTTTCTAATTTGTCGTAAAGACCAAACGATACCTTTACCCGTCCTTTGAGATTTAGGAATGCTTCCATGTATCTGTTGAATCAACTCAAAGAGTGGTTCCGTGTTTTTATTGGTTGTAAGACCATTAAAAATATCTTTGATAGCCATTTTTCAATTTCTCATTGTTCATCGATTGTTAAAATCTATGATAAGACGATTCCTGAAATCCCATATAAGCCACAATTTATAAGTATGGTCTTAAAATTTCTTATAATAGCAGGTTTGAGATGGAGTAAAGAGTCAAAAGTCTAGAGTGAAACTGGTTTTTCCAAAATCTAAGAGAGTTTAGGAGTCTATTAATTGGGATTAATCGTACCATCCGATTTACTGGAATATCCTATGATAAACTACTTCAAATACCGGAATAAAGGAAAACTCAAAGATACAGCTCTCTCCCCATCATTGATTACTCCTTATACACGTTATTTTCGAAAGAACCCTCGGAACTTCTTCATTGAGAATTTTAAAAAGCAATCCCTCAATATCAAGTGGGGTAAACCTTCTAATCGGGGACCTTTCTCTCGATCTACTGGTCAGTTAATCAGTCCATATCAACCCTTATCACCTATACTGGAAGATACTAAATATCATCCAGTACTCCGTATGGTAACTCACAAATATCAACATAAGGACTTTAATGGGAGAAACGACCCAAAATCCGCCATTCTATTCATCCATGGATATGCAGAAAATACTTTTTTCTTTCATGAGATTAGTTATTTCCGGATATTTTACCAGATCTTTAAGAATAACATCTTTACCCTAGAACTCCCTCATCACTTCAGTCGACAGCCAAAGGATTCCCCTTTTTCTGGAGCTTACTATCTCAATGGCAATCCGATTCGTATGTTAGAATCAATCCGACAATCGCTTCAAGAGATCATCTATCTGGTTCAATACCTCAAAGAGAGATATAATCGAGTCATTTTGATCGGTGTCTCTTTGGGAGGGCATTTAACAGCTCTGGCTACTCAATTCGTCACCGATGTAGATATCATATGTGCTTTGGCTAGTCCTTTTTTGTTCAAGCTTAACCCTAAGATAGTACCTGTTTCTTCTACAATTATGTCTCAACTTAAGAGAAATGGACATACGAATTGGTATAGGATTCTCTATATGTGCAACCTTAAGTATTTTGGATTACCCACTCCCTTTAACACAAATCGAAACACTGCAATTATCGGAGGGATATACGATCGCATTGTCCCTCTCTCTAGTGTACGAGACTTGGCTGATATGATAAACAAACCGCTTTTTGTTTATCCTGGAGGACATTTATCCCTGATTGTGTGGTTTCGATCCCTCCTACGTCAGATAAATCGTTTATTTATCGAATAGGATAAAAACGAGTTCAAAGTCCCATTTCCTTCAATTCACTCTTAATTCTCGTAATTTTATCTGGGTTAAGAGTGTTTAATCTCCAAAAGATGAGAACGCCAATAACAATGAATATCATTGGTAATAGTGCGGAGTGTATATGAATTCCTAATTTTGCGGTTTCAGTTTGAATATCGACATCAGCATTAAACTGCGTAAGTTCATGGACAAGCCAAAACGAAATTGCTTGTACAGCAAACGCAAAACGACCAAAAAAAGCCCGGAATCCCATATACATTCCATCATTTCTTTTCCCAGTCTTCACCACAATTTCGTCTATGACATCAGCTAACGCCGGAGTCATGATCATCCAATAGCCCCCAAAGCCTAACCCACCTAAAAACACGAACACTGTAAATTCAAGAGAGGTATCAATCATCGGTAGGGTCATAGGTGCAATAAAAAAGGCCATGACTAATGCTGCTATCATTAACGTTTTTTGATTATTCTTTATGATCCTTGAATTTATCCGTTGCCAAAGTGGAACAGCAATCAAAGCTCCTACAAGCAATCCTACAAAAATAATGGTTGT
>JAEOTU010000247.1 GCA_016839665.1 Candidatus Hodarchaeota archaeon | reverse complement strand
GCGATAGAAATCAACACTTATAATAATCGAGAGCTACTTGATCGCTAAAGAATGCTCTTTCACTTTTCTTTGATGGATAAGATTTGAGTATTTTAGGCGAAACGTTTATAATGCAATTATTGGGGCGTTAATTTTTGTGCTGAATGCTTACAATTAAAAGGTAATTTCAACATATTGTAAGCATTAAACCTAATTAAACACTGTAGTTCGCACTTAGAAATATCTTTTTTCTAAGTGATGTTACTCAATGAGAAATCAGTGAAAATAACACAACACAAAATCTTGAAACCTTTTAAAAAACATGAAAAATCGTTATATCTCAAAGGTGACATAAATGAGTGAAAGTAAAACTTATGTCAGGGATGCGACAGGTCTTGTCCGAGAAATCGGGGTCATCACTGCTACTATCTTCATCTTAAGCAACGTTATTGGTGGTGGATGGCAAAAGAAGGTCTATCAAGCGGCTGGTGCATCTCCGATCAAACCAGAGAACTATAT
The DNA here is from genome assembly GCA_016839665.1 of Candidatus Hodarchaeota archaeon. The sequence goes on along the minus strand of JAEOTU010000247.1, from coordinate 11,761 downwards.
GCTTCCAGTTGAGCCCATAGTTATTGCTTTTCTAATAACTGGAGCAGCTGCAATATGCACCGTTTTTTGCTTCGCAGTAATGGCAACTGCAATGCCACGAGCAGGCGGTGGATACGTCTATATCTCTAGAACTATTTCTCCGGGAGTTGGTTTCGTTGCTGCATGGGCTGAGTTTATGGGTATTGCATTATCCTATGGACTTATCGCGGTTGCAGTAGTAGAATTCTTCGGTCTTTTCTTACCAGTTGCCCTTCCTGCTTTAGAGCCAATAACTGATTGGTTATTCGATCCAATACCCCTCTTTGTCCTAGGAGCTGTCTTTACATTCGGTTTTGGAGCGTTAGCATACTTCGGAGCGTCAATGACTGGGATAGTCCTCCATTTAATGTTTTGGATTCCCGCAGTAATCACTTTAACAATCTACTTGTTCCTTATCCTAGGTGCACTTGATCCAGGTACCATGGCCACTGGTATTGAAAATTTCACAACCTATACTCCCGCTGAATGGATTGACGAAGCAGTAGCTCAAGGAATCAATGACAACGAAGTAACAGACTATGTTACAGCTGTTAATGGAGCAGTTATGGCCGCGTATTGGGCATGGATTGGTTATGCCGCAATCTCCTTCGCAGCAGGTGAAGTAAAGGAAGCAAATCGATCATTACCAATTTCACATCTGGCAGCTGGCTTTATTATCCTTGGAGTGTACGTTACAGTTAGTACATTCATGGCAATGGCCGCTTCCGTTGGCGAAGGTACTGTAGCTGGATCGGAAGGTTGGAAATTTTTCCAGGCGCAAGCGTACTTGGGTTATGGTGAAGGTGCTGGTGGTACTGACTTCCCCAATCGTGCTTGGATGCCTTTTGTCGCTATGATGTCCTCCTCAGGCTTCAACTTCCTTGGATTAGGAGACCTCCTAAATATCAGCTTTGCAATAGCAGCTGTCTTATGGCTTGCTAACGACTTACCCCCATTTGTAATGACTTCTTCACGAATCATCTTCGCAATGTCCTTCGACCGAGCTCTACCCGAAGCATTCGCAAAGGTTGATGAACGATGGCACTCACCGACAAACGCTATCATCTTTGTTTGTTTTGTTGCATTACTCGGTGCTTTTGGTGAAGCAGACATCTTTGGTAAAAAAGGATTCGGAATGCTCCTCGGCGAAGGAGAAACAGTACCCATCTTATACGACATTTTCAATCCAGGTGGCTCTATAGGAGGAACTGATCTCTTAGATGCGGTATTCTTTACAACAGCGTGTGTTTCAGCGATTATTCTTCCCAGAAAGCTCAAGGATGTTTATGAGCGTAGCGGTTGGCGTCCCAAAATTGCTGGTAGAGAAGCTGTTGTCATAATGGGTATTATCGCACTGATCTTGAACATCTACATAGATCTACTCATTCTCGGCCCCGCAAGTGCTGGAGTCCTAACGTATGCAACTGCAGATGGTGCACCAATGGCAGGTCTTCTCGGGTTCATCCCTCCATTCATCCCCGATATAGGCGGATTAATACCACTTGAATCGACAGATTTCATTCGTGATATTAATTGGTGGTTCTGGTGGTATATTCTCCTGATTGCAGTCGGTGCAGTCATCTACTTCGTTATGAAGAACTATTACAGCAAACGCGGTGTTGACTTTACGACAATCTACGCGTCTATTCCTCCTGAGTAAAATCCCCTACTCCCCCCTTCTTTTTTTTTTATTGATCTAATTTTTGCCATATAATTTATATAGGAGAAACTATTGCAGGAATACCGAAATATTGTGATTCAACCAACGCTTTCTAAAAATGAAAAGTATCTCCGTTATATAGAAACCTGCTTATTTTTTAAAGGAGGAAGATGGATTGCCAATTTTGACGCTGCTATTAGGGATTTTAATATTTCTACGATAACAAAGGATAAAAAACTTAACGAGTCAAAAAAAGAATTAGATGTGTTAATTTTTGGTGGTGTGAAAGGAAAAGGATTTATTTTATCAAGAGCTTTTGCATTCTTAGCATCACCCACTTATGTTGTCTCCTGTGCCGTTATAAATGTTCAAAATGCCACTAATGTAAAATGGTCCACCATAGTTGATTGGATACGATATGTCAGAAACATTATGGATATTATGGAGTTTGAATGGTCATGGATAGTGTATTATGGAGATGGAAAGCCACCTGAGAAAGTGATGGGGCATTTTAACCGATTTAACGAGAGACAAATTGGATTAGTTTTTGCTGATCTGAAGAATGATCAAGTTTTCAACTCTGATGGTTTTATCGCTAGGCGTGGTGCAAAACTCTTTCATCCACAAAATATGGAGAGAAAAGGTTTTAGTTTTAAATTCTGGTCAAGAGGTTGAGGGGTAAAAATGACTCAAACCATTACTCACGATTCAAGTACAGAACAAGAAGGGGTAACAAGTTTTACAACCAAAATGGGGTTCTCTATCGTGCTCTCTTTTGGAATTATGTTGACCATTATGTCTTTTGGTTTCATAACAATTGGAATGTTTACTACCCAATTGGTTGGTGCTGTTGCTATACCTATCAACCTCTTCACGATAGGACTTGTTTTGGTTGGAACAGTTATCGCAACCTACTACTATCACACTCGCTATGTTCGGAAAGCAATGATTTTAAAACCAGATGGATTCTGTTTAAAAATTGGTAAGCGATCATTCGAATATGAGTGGGCCGATTTCTCATTGGTAGTTCTATCAGTGGCTTCTTCTCACTATGGAGCGAAAGGATATATTATTAAATTGTATGTAGATGATTTTGATAGTGAATACGTTGATTTACCGATTTACCGATTTTCTAAATCAATAGATATTTTTGATTTAAGACACCAAATTATTGAAAGGGTCAGACTTGCCCAGTCAGGCGTAAAAGATAAAAAAAGCCAATCTCGCTAGCAGAGCTTTCTCATCTTATATTTTATAACGTTCTTCTATTTTTCTTTCATCATCTTCAATTGTCTTATCCTTAACAATACCTAAAGTTTTTTGCTTTGAATAGAATCCTTTACTCCCCAGAGAAACAATTGCTGTAGTTAAATCAGATAGTATTTCTAATAATAATTTTGGTCTAACACCTTCATTTAATTCTGTCACTAATCGGATGGATGGACTTGATAGTGGATAAAAGGAAACGCGTACAATCTGATCTCTTTGAGCGAAAATCTTTCGTGCAATTTGAGTTTCTCTTGAAAAGATAGTTTTGAAAAACTCTGGATCATTAACCCAGATACTAAGGACTTCTTCGAATTTGCGACTACCAATATCGATTTTCTCAAGTTGACCAAGCATATCCGTCAACGCTTTGATTCTTTTGTCTTCACGCCCTGGAAGAATTTCGAGTTGATAACGGTTTACGATCTTATCTTTGGGATCTGCTTCCAGAAGGAGGTAATCCTTTTTTCTCCTTAGAGCTGCTCCAATACGGCTTAGAATGAGATGACGGTACACCAAAGTAAGGTGCAACCTAAGATTTGTTAGCTTAGCTTCTGGTTGTAGTTCGATTAAGTATGTTCTACCCATTGTACTCCTTTCGACTAATTTGAGTTTTGTGACTTTATCTCCAGACTTGAGCTTGAATAATTCGAAAGTATTATCCATTAGTCGTAGATTTTCCTTTTTACCAAAGAAATATACAGTCATACCAATTACGATAAAAATAAAAGCGAGTGTTAAGCTGGGTAAGAAGTAGATAAAGTATGCAAATATAATATCGATGAGTGAGGGCATCCTTTTTACATCCTTTAATGGTACTCAAAATCCATAAATAATTGAGGAGCTTGATCTTAGATTTTTAATTCTTATCATGTTTATCGTTCCATTAGAAAATTCTATTCTAAGAAATCCATATTTAAAGAAGAAAATTAGTTCTTGGTACAATAAAAAAGAAATTGTTCCAATAGTGGTCTAAATTGGTATGAAATTACTATTAAACAAAGGAGAAAGAGGTTAAATAATCGCAAGGTCAGAGTAACCCATTATAGTGAAAAAATCAATGAAAACTGATAAGGGGATTATGATGAAACAAATTATCGAAAACAAAGCAATGAACCTAATAAACGAAGTAATAGACTTTACAAGGGAAATAATTGCAATCCCATCAATAACTGGAAAAGAGGGTTCTGTTATTGAACGTATTAAACTAGAGATGGAAAAAATCGGTTATGATAAAGTTTGGACTGATGAAATGGGTAATCTTTTCGGTCAGCTAGGATCAGGGGAGAGACTACTTGCTATCGATGGACATGTTGATACAGTTGAAGTTGGTAATCTTGAAAATTGGAATCATGATCCCTTTAAAGGAAAATTTGAAAATGGAGTAATATTCGGTCGAGGAGCATGTGATCAGAAAGGTGGGCTTGCCTCAGCCATCTATTCTGGAAAAATTTTAAAAGAAATCGGAGTACCAGAAAATGTTACTCTCGTGGTTGTTGCCTCTGTTCAGGAGGAAATATATGAAGGATTAAATTGGCAATATATCATCAAAGAAGGTCGAATAAAACCTGAGGCTGTTGTTCTCACTGAACCTTCAAGTCTGAACATCGCCATCGGGCATCGTGGGCGTGTTGATATTAAAATACGTACAACAGGCATTTCCAGTCACGGTGCTGCTCCAGAATTAGGAGATAATGCTATCTATAAGATTGTGCCAATTGTGCTGGACATTCAGGGGATGGACTCAAGACTCTCAATAGATGGAATTTTTGGGAAAGCTAACATCAGTGTCACGGACATTCGTTCTACATCTCCATCAATTAATGCTACAGCTGATAGCTCGACAATACATGTAGATCGAAGACTAAACCAAGAAGACTCATTGGAAACTGTGGTAAACGAAATAGAAGGTCTAAATTCTGTAAAAACGGCAAAAGCAGAAGTTTTTGTACCAGAGTATGAATACAAAAGTGATGCCGGGTTTGTTTATCCTATAAAAGCATATTATCCCACATGGCGCATGGAGGAGTCTCATCCATTAGTCCAAACTGCTATTAAAGCTTATCAAACTCAGTTTGAGAAAGAACCGACGCTTTATCATTGGCGTTTCTCAACAAATGGCGCAGCAACTAAAGGTATCTTCAATATACCAACGATTGGTTTTGGCCCAGGTTATGAGAAATATGCTCATACTCCTGATGATCAAGTTCCAGTTGGACATCTTGTCAAAGCTATGGAATTCTATACAAGTTTTGTAAAGAATTGGGGAGAAATTTAGAAGATATGGTAGTGTTTCATGACAGTGGTAACGATTCCATTATCTCTCAACTGATATTATCTTCAACTGTCATTATCACGTCTTCGATGATATCCACTCCAATTCCCGCTAATTCTTTCGTTATTATGAGAGGTGGTAACAATCGAACAACATTATTATAATGTCCTCCAATTTCGACAAGTACCCCTCTTTTAAATACTTCGTCTCTTACCTTATTTGTGAGTTCTACTGAAGGTTTCTTCGTTTCTTTATCTTCTACGATTTCAATACCAAGCATAAGACCCTTTCCTCTTACGTCTCCCACAATATTTGAGTTATACAAGGTTTCTTTAAGTTTAGAGAGAAGAAAATCTCCAATGTTCGCTGAATAGTCTGGAAGGCTATTTTCTATCATGAAGTTTATAGAAGCTACTCCCGCTGCCATAGCTGTGACATTCCCTCTAAATGTACCAATATGTGCTCCTTTTCTCCAGACATCAAGCTCTTCTTTGTATGCAATAGCTGAAAGAGGAAATCCTCCTCCTAAAGCTTTAGATATGGTTATAATGTCAGGTGATACCCCTGAGTGCTGAAAAGAAAACATTTCTCCTGTTCTGCAGAATCCTGATTGGATTTCATCACATATAAGGGGGACTTCATAACTCGCACATGTCTCCAAGATTTTTCTTATGAAACTTGGAGGAGGCACAATAGATCCTCCTTCTCCTTGAATAGGTTCAATTATGGTTGCTGCGGGTTGGACTACTCCTGAGTGTGGGTCTTCAAGGATATGTTCGAAAAAATGCGCACATTCAAGGTTACAGTCAGCATTATTTCTTCCAAAAGGACATCTGTAGCAATAAGCATAGGGTGCAAAATGAATTTCTGGTATCATGGGTAGATATTTCTCTTTCCAAAACTTTCCAGACGTTAAGGAACATGCAGTAGCAGTCATACCATGATAACCACCTTCAAATGCAATTAAAGAATGGCGATTAGTCTTGTACTTTGCCAGTTTGACTGCACTCTCTACGGCATCTGATCCTGTGGGACCTCCAAATTGCACTTTTACTTTATTTCTTAAGTCCTTTGGCATTATGTCTCTTATTTTTTCAACTAGTTCAATTCGAATTTCCGTTGGAAAATCTAAAGTGTGAGTTATCTTGTTTTGTTGTTTTCTTACAGCTTCCATAATAAAAGGATTACTGTGACCTATTGCCATCACCCCCGCTCCAGCAAAGAAATCAATGAACACGTTTCCATCAACATCTTTAACTGTTGCACCTTTCCCCTGATCTAATACAATTGGGATACCAATTGGATAAGATAGTGCACTCCCCTCAATCTCTCGCTGGTGTAGCAAAATTCTTTTTGACTTAATACCAGGAAGAGAACTTAATATCTTGGGTGCCTCTGAAAAACTCAATTCCTCAAATTTCACCTTACTCACAATCATTGTAGGTTAAACAAAATATTATTCAAAAGAATTCAAAATTGTATTAAATCTATTATTCTTTCTCCCTCTGTTTCAAAACAGAGATATTCAAATGAGGAATTGAAAATGGAGCCAACTACGTTTCGTAGATACGGACATCAGATTGTGGATTGGATGGCTGATTATTTAGAGAATGTTGAGAGATATCCTGTGAAATCCCAAGTAGAACCTAAGGAAATCATTGAAAAATTACCGTTGGAAGCACCAATCCGAGGAGAACAGTTTGAGGAGATTTTCTCTGATTTTGAAGAAATTATTATTCCAGGGATAACACACTGGCAGAGTCCCAATTTCTTTGCTTATTTTCCAGCAAATAGCTCTCATGTCTCAATGCTGGCAGAAATGCTGATGACAACTCTAGGCGCTCAATGTATGAGTTGGGAAACTTCTCCAGCAGCGACAGAATTGGAAGAGCGAGTCATGGAATGGCTGAGAGACATGATTGGGTTACCAAAGAATTTTAGTGGTGTGATTCAGGACACTGCTTCGACATCAACAATTTGTTCTCTACTTACTGCAAGAGAACAAATAACTAATTATGAAATTAATACAAGTGGAATGAACAATAAAGGTGTCTTTACAACTTATTGCTCAATGGAGACACATTCAAGCATTGAAAAAGCAGTTAAAATAATTGGATTAGGAAAAGAGAACTTAAGAAAAATACCTGTTGACGAAAAATATGCTTTACGACCAGAAGCTCTTAAAGAAGCTATTGATTCAGATATTGATAATGGAATGAAGCCAACAGCTGTTGTTGCAACTATTGGGACAACAGGTTCTACAGCGATTGATCCCTTGAAAAAAATCGGTGAAATATGTTCCAAATATAAAATCTGGCTTCATGTGGATGCAGCATTAGCTGGAACTGCACTAATTTTACCTGAATATCGCTGGATGATTGAGGGAATTGAGGATGTAGATACTTTTGTATTCAATCCTCATAAATGGATGTTTACAAATTTTGACTGTTCAGCATATTTCATCAAAGATCCTGAAGCACTCGTTCGTACTTTTGAAATTCTACCTGAATACCTCAAGACTCAGGCAAAAGGAGTGAAAAATTTTCGTGATTGGGGGTTACAATTAGGTCGACGATTTCGAGCTCTCAAATTATGGTTTGTGATCAGAAATTTTGGAGTTGAAGGATTACGACATAAAGTTAGGTCACATATTGACCTTGCAGATTCTTTGAGTCAGAAAATCGAAAAATCATCAGATTTTGAATTGTTAACCCCAGTTCCTCTAAATACGATCTGTTTTAGATACAAACCACTTAATATCGATGATAATGAAGAAATAAATCGGTTGAATGAAGAATTGCTACATCGACTGAATAGATCAGGAAAACTCTATTTGACTCATACAAAACTAAATGGAAATTATACTCTTAGACTCGTGACGGGGCAAACTAACGTCCAAGAGAAACATGTGAACCGCGCATGGACATTAATACAGGAGCAAGCACAAGAATTATAGGCTTTTTTACATTTCTACGTGATTTCACTTCTAGATAATCAAATAACACAGTTCTTAAATGGAAGTTTCAATCTTACTAGCATCATGAAAAGAATTGTGATTCCTTGGTGCATTATTGGTATATTGACTTCTTTATTAATTCTAACTTCTATTTATCCGGTGTTTGCGGATCAGGGTGATCCATATTTCTATAGTTTCGATTATTCAACCTATGACTCTGATAATGACGAGATTCATGATGCAGTAAGGGCATCTTTTGACCCAGATTTTCCCAGCGATTACTCAGCATCAGTGATAGTTAATGTGGAGCTATATCAATCCAATGGAACCTTAATAAAAAGTGTCTCTGGAACATTTTTTATATCTGGATATATTTCCGATTACTTAGTTCTTGACCTTGGAACTGTGAGTACTGCAGGTAGTTACTATCTTTATGGCGAGATTCTCTTCGATTCAGTCAGTACAGACACAATAACTACCGAATCCTTTAGACTAGGAATTTCTCCCTATTTCTATAGTTTTGATTGGGATACCTATGACGCAGATGATGATGAAATTGACGAAGGTGTGAAGGTAACATTTGATCCAGATTTTCCTAATGGATATTCAGGTTCAGTAACAATTAAAGTAAAATTATACTTATTTAATGGTACCTTAGTTAAAAGTGTCTCTGAAACATATTTGTTGAATGAAGATGATTATGACTCTCTCGAAATGGATTTAGGAGCTGTGAATGCAGCTGATGAATATTTTATAGTTGGTGAAATCATATTTAATTCAATGATTTCAGATACGATAACTTCTCCGACTTTCAGGTTGGGATTATTACCATTTTTCTACAGTTTTGATTATATAAGCTATGATTCAAATAACGATGGTTTTAACGATGGAATTGAGGCTGAATTTGATCCAGATTTTCCTGGTGGATCTTCAGGCACAGTGATAGTCTATGTAGATTTATATAAATCTCTCCGTACTTTGGTAAATAGTGTATCTGGGACATATTTCATAAATGGTAATGTTTATGACAATTTCAAACTCAATCTAGGGACGGTCAATTCATCTGGCAATTACTATCTATTCAGTGACCTCTTCTTCGCATCCACTAGTGCAGATACGAGAACAACGACCACATTCTATCTACATGGTTTACTGCCAACAAATGTTGATAACGAAACTACAACTTCTGAAACCCTTATTACATCTCCAAACAAGACAACGATCTCTGTAGAACGAACAGGGCAAAAAAGAGGGGAAACTAAGACGAAAACTATTATTAATAGTGAAACTACAGATGTTGGAAGCATTTCAATTTTTATCGGTGTTGTTAGTTTAATAACAGTAATCTGGTTACAAAAGAGAAATGTTGTCTAGCAAATCTGATAGCAGGTAGAACAAAACCTTTGAAGGACAGCAAATATGACTACAGGATCACCTATTAAAATGTTAGGTGCAGTCGCTACACCATCAAAGATAGTTAGGCACATGGTTTACGTTCTAATTGAGTATTGGGGGAAATTCCGTGAGCCTAAATCAAAAGAGTTGTATGTTCTTGACCCAGCTGTTGGTGATGGTCGTTTTTTAATTGATTTTTCGCGGAAATTTAATGAACAAGCCAAAGAAAAAGACTGGGAAGTCGTTCTTCGTTGTTATGGAGTTGATATTAATCCCCAAGCGATCGAGGCAGCCTCAAAAAACATACAGGCAAAAAAAGGTCAAACAGAATTAACGATAAATCTTGCAGAAGGTAATGCATTGTTGGGGTTTATTTCAGCCCCGAAAGGATGGAAGAAAACCTGGTCAAATATTAAACTTACTAATAATCTTATGACTTCTCTTCGTCTTGAGGAGGGGGATATTGGGAAGGTTTATCACACATTCCACTTGTTTATAGAATGGCCAGAAATTGAAGCTAATGGGGGGTTTGATATTATAATTGGAAATCCTCCTTATGGCATTTCTTATTCGAGTGAAGAGAAAAAACTTTATCGGGAACTTTATGAAGCCATAGATCCCGAAATTGAAAGCTATATTCTTTTTATAGAGAGATCCATTCATTTATTACGTGAAGGTGGTTTGATCGGTTTTGTTATTCCTAGTAATTTGTTGACTAACTTTAGATATAAAAATATCAGAAAATTTTTGTTGGATAATGTCAAAATACTCAAGATAATCATTTTGGATCAGAAAATATTCCCTGGATTTCATGTGGAAACTTGTATTTTATTTTTGCAGCGGATATCTCTTCAAAAAGAACGCTTAGGTCACAAAATTCAATATGAAAGAGTTATAGATGCAGTAAATCCGTTTTTGCACCCCCTCCAAGGACAGATTGATATTCAAAAAAGAATCTTAGAAAATTCTAATTTATTATTGGTACCTTCTCAAAGTATTAAAATCAAGGAAATTTTGAACAAAATGGAAAAAGAATCTATTCCACTTGGAGAAATGGTATTAATTTCACGAGGTATCGAGTTAGGGTTTAATTCACCTTATACAAGCAAAATGAAAATTGGTGTGGATTCTGTGCCTTTGATTGCGGGTAGGAGTATTAGAAAATTTCGAATAGACGAAAAAAATCGTTTTATTCGGTTTAATCATGACAATAGATCTATTTTCAAAGATTATAATCAATATTTAGAATCCAAACTTATGCTCCGTCGAATAGGCCATGATTTAATAGCTGCATTTGATCCTGACAAACTTTTTTGTGTTTGTGACGTATATATGATCAGATTAAAATCTGATAGGTCTTCTTCTGAATTAATCTATCTAGAGGCTCTAATTAATTCTCCATTAATGTCTTTTTACCTCAAACGACGTTTTACTTCAGTAAAACAAATTTTTCCAAAAATTCCTATTAAATATTTGAAGAATCTACCAATTCAAATACCGTTAGATTTAACAAAGATTATCAAACTAGTAGATACCTTACATAACCTTCCTTGGAACATCGAGGAAGCTAGTTCCCACCAAGTGAAACTATTAAGCGATTTAAACCAAGAAATTTATAGTGTATATGACATAACAAAACAAGAACAGGATATAATCCAAAAATCGTTTAATTATAATCTGTTTGAGAAAATAGAGAATGATTAGCATTCAATTACCATTCTCGCTCAGTAAGACCTGTTACATTGAAACCACAATCGTGAGTTTTATATCTACGGTTAAGACCAATTAGAAAAGCTGTAAACCGTTCAACATGCCTAGCAGATAAAGTACCACCCGAATCTACAGGTCGTAGATTTTGTATCAAAGCTGCTTTCTCTTTCATAATATGTTTTGCTTGTTTATCTCTGCCAAAAATGAATACATCTTGGTTAAGAACTGGTAACCGATCAATATCTCGTAAGGTTGCGTTTGATAGGGTTTTAAATGCACCTACAAGAGGTATCTCTGATGGAATAACTTTACGTAACAATTCTGATGCACTTTTCGCTCCTTGTTCCAAGTCTGGTAGCACATCAACCATTTTTCCTTTTTCGAATGGTTTTAGAGGTACAGTTACATCTACAACTATGTGATCTTCGGTTAAGTGTTTAATGAACGGTGCTATAGTCTTTACTATGTATTCGAAGGGCGT
>JAEOTU010000246.1 GCA_016839665.1 Candidatus Hodarchaeota archaeon | reverse complement strand
TCATGGAACCATGCAGAAGAGATATTTGCAAAAAAATTTCCAAACTCAAGGAAACTCCCACATCTCATTGCAGCAAATCCAGTGAATTATGGAAAACCAACCAAACTATCTAGTATTGAGGCTCTTGCAGCAGCTTATTATCTGTTAGGGTATGAAGAAACATCTAGAGAATTGTTATCAATCTTTAAGTGGGGGATCCAATTTTTAAACTTGAATTCTAATCTGTTAAGAGATTATGCTAGTTGTAACAATACAGAAGAAATAAGAAACAAAGAACTTGATTATTTTAACGCACAAGAATCTTAATCGTCTACTTCTGATTTTTTATCTTCAGAATAAAACAAAGAAAGAATTAAGTTCAATAATGAAAACATCCCAAACAACCTTTGATTCTACAATACATTGATCGTTAAGGAGTAAAATTCCCCGTGACTGTAGATAAACCTGTGAAAATCACTTTATTAGGAGTAAAGCAGTCAAAACCAGGGAATAAGTTCATTTTCATTGGTGAAACTGAAGAATGCTCTGAATGTCGTCTTCGGGGAGCTTGTTTAAAACTTGAAAGAAACAGAGTGTATGAAGTAGCTAGTGTAAAAGATACCGTTCATCCTTGTGGTGTTTTTGAACAAGGAGTTCAGACTGTTGAGATATTCGAATCGTCTTATGAAATAACCACAGGAGCAAAACTTGCTGTGGAGGGAGCAACGATTGCTTTCAATCATCGAGACTGCGATTTAACTGATTGTCCCCATTTCCATCATCATTGCAGACCAAATTATCTTAAAGATAGCGAAAAGCTTATTATTATTGGCATCTCTGATAAAACTATTGATTGTAAACAGGGATATCACCTGAAACTGATTACGGTGGATCGGAATAGCAATCATAATGAATAAACTTGTTTCTGAGGAAATAAAATGCCGATTGCTGAAAATGATTGGGTAAAGATAGATTATACTGGACGCTTAAAAGAAAACTCTAAAGTTTTTGATACAACAATGGAAGATATTGCTCGTTCGGAAAATATATTTGAAGAAAAACGGGCTTATCAACCGATGATGTGCCGTGTAGGGGATGAGAAGTTCTTGATTCCAGGATTAGCCCGAGAACTTATTGGACTTGAGCTAAATTCTCCTCAAACTTTTGAGATTGCAACTGAAGATGCATATGGAGCAAGAGACAGTAAAAAAATCGAAATGGTTCCTACAAAACGACTTCGAAAAGCTAATCTCGAACCGAGGGTTGGAAATCGAGTACAACTGGCTGGCCGAAGTGGAACTATCATTTGGGTAGGGGGAGGACGATCACGAATCGATTTTAACCATCCCCTTGCAGGAAAAGATTTAACTTTTGATGTTACCGTCGTAGAACATTTAACAGATGAAGAGCAAATAAGAAAAGAAATTATTTCTCGCCGTTTTACTGGAGTGAATATAGAAGAAATCACAATTGAAGCTTCAGAAGATCCTTCCACCATATCTATTACTCTCCCAAACTATCTTATTTTTATGGAAGGTCTCGCAATTGCAAAATATACTCTTGCAATGGAGCTTCGAGATTTTTTAGATTTCAAGGTAGTCAAGTACATTGATCTCTTTGATTACCAAGAACCTCCAGTCACTGAGGAGGAATCAGAAACTCAAGAAGAAGAAAATAGTTCTGCTGAACAGGAAGAAACTTAATCCTAATGAAACTTTTCAAGTCTTATCCTGTTCATTCTCACTATCTGATTCATCTATCACTGATGGCCGCATTTTCGGGGTATATTTCTTCGTCCATTTGAACTTCCGAGGGTCACGCTTGAAGTCAATCAATGATCGACGACATTTCTTGCTACAAAAACGAATTAATTGACCACTCTTGCGTACAAATGAAATTCCTGTCATAGGTTCAATATCATGTCCACAGAAAGCACATTGAAATATTCTTACCAAGAGAAGCACCTCGTATTATAATTTTATGTTTAGGGACGTTTCAAATTACGAGCTTCACGCTCAGTCTCTCTAAGGAGGAGAGTATCACCCTTTCTGATCGGTCCTTTCACATTACGTACAATAATCCGTCCACGATCTCTTCCTTCGAGTACTCGTACGCGAACCTGAGTAATTTCTCCTGTAACACCTGTTCTTCCAATGATTTGTAAAACTTCAGCTGGTATAGAAATATTTTCCTCACTCATACAGAGAGCTCCTTATATTCCAGCTAATTCCTTTATTCTGACAGCTAGATTATCAATTTTTGCTTTCACTTCACCTTCATGAACAATAGAGCAGCTTGCAGTCTTCACTCCAAGATTACATGCTTTTCCAAGCTCATCCTTGCTAGCAACATATAAATAGGGTATTTTCTTGTCTTTACAGAGAAGAGGTAAATGTGCAACTATTTCAGGTGGATCCACATCCAAAGCAATGAACACTAGTTTTGCTTCACCACGTTCAATACTTTTTGTGGTTTCGTTTGTTCCTTTGCGAATGTTTGCTTGGTCACTACTAACATTCTCAAGTAAAGCTAAAGCGTCGTTATCCAGCCCCTCAGGCTGATCAAAATTCACATAAAAAGGTTTACTCATTTTTTTTCGACCTCCAGGGTCTTAATTCAGATTGAATAATC
>JAEOTU010000245.1 GCA_016839665.1 Candidatus Hodarchaeota archaeon | reverse complement strand
GGAAGAGTAGGCCATTGCTCGCGTGAAATAAAATCTACAGCACTAGTAAAGAATAACACAATGAAATAACAAGTTATTGGTGCTAATCCGACTGCCAAGATATAATTCCATAGAGAAATACTCTTTGTAAGGGGTGATGGACTATGAGAGTCGCTATCGAACGAGTTCATGTTAACTTCTCCGATTAGGATGAAATAGCTTCTTTCATTCTTGATATTACCCACTCTTTATCAAGTGCAGCTATAAATGGAGCAAACCGTGGTCCTTGAGATCTTCCTAAAAAAATTTGGTATAGAACCTCAAAAAATCGAGCCATTTCTTTTCGAGATAACTTAAAATTCTCCCGTAAAGAGATCATTGCTTGTTTAATTTCTTCCTCTGTCCATTTTATTGAAGCTAGTTCTGTTGCTAAAGACTGGACAAGCCTAGTTGTTTTCTCATCACTTTGTGTTATTATGGTTCTGGGAACTTCTTCTGGTATATTTATTCGAAGATGTACCGGTGCATAATCAGAAACCCAATTTAGAGCTTGCGTTAAGCGGTTATGAATATGTTGTTCTATATTTCTTGTTAGCGGACTGGAGAGAATTTCAGTAGCTTGAAGTTTGTTAATGGCTTGTTTTGTACCTTGTTCTGACCTTGGAACTAGTTGAGACAAGATAATGGCGTGTAAATAATCTAATTGGAATCCACGGTATTTCGGTATATCATTATAGAATACAATTTCATAACTTCTCAGAATATTCTGTAATTCTGCATTATCATCAAAAGGTTCCAATTCATAATAAATTCGTTGAGCTTTATCATACTCTGCAACATAACTTGGGATTTTGTCTAGACCTAATACGATACGTCTTTTTGGAGGTGGTTTTAGATAGAGGTACTTCAGAACTTCTACTTCTGAGTATTTAAGCCACTTAGTGGGAGTAAATCCAATGAATCCCGAGCTAGTCATGTCTCCATGATCAGTTCGTCCTTCGGAATACCCAACCCACTCATTCCAAAATCCAAAGGGTCCAGGGTGTTGAAGAACAGTTTGAAGAACTTCAATGCAACTATCACGTGATCCCCCAGGCGTAGCGTGGTCTTTCCCGTACGGTTCAAAATGAACATTCAAAACATACCAGATTGCCAACCATTCGAGTCGCCATGTTAGTTTTCCTAACTTCATATCCGACCAATCATCTTTCTGACAGGCTTTGCAGTAATAATGAATACAAAATTCTTCTAAATCAACTTCTAGTGCTGTAGTAGTTCCAATTCGATTGCAGTGATTACACATCGGATTGAAGGGAATCCAATTTTCAGGAAACGGGTTATCCTTTCTATATTTGTTTAAAATAGTTCGTACTTGTTCTTTTTTATCGATTAACTCAATAATAGTCTTTTTCATTTCCTCTGTTTGATAGAATTCATGAGTCCGTATGATTTCAATATTTCTACCAAACTTGGGAAGCGGATCTCCAAAAGCTCTCCAAAAATAATCGACCCACGAGGTATACTGATTCGTTGGGTCTGGAACATTGATCAATCTCCAGTTGATATACTTTTTCGCTTCCTCTGGATCTGAAAAGCAATTTAGTTGGCTTTCTTTTCCTTTCCATGGATCAGCGGTATATAAAATTAGAGAATGAGTAGTATTGTACCCACGTGCATTTAATTCGTTTACAACGGCATTTGTGAGAACAATTTCTCCACGAAGACGACCAACATGTTGCCGCCCTGAAACAGAAATTCCGCAATTACAGTTAAAATGTTGTATATCAGGCCAATTCGTAATCAAATTTGTTGTTAATTTATCTATCCAGTGTAGAGGATTTTGATTCGGCTTGTTTGACATCTAGTAATATCACGTCATTCAGATGCTTTCAGGAAGAAATTCTGAAAAATGTTTAAAAAAGTCCTTTTGATATATGAACTCATATAATGTGGAGGTAGATCGTTTTTGGGAAGAGCAAGTATTAAACGGATAAACTAATAAAAACACTTTAATTGTTGTCAATGAAGCGAAATTTCCCGTTATTCATCATTTCATGATCAGACTAATTGCAATATTTTTAGAATTGCGGATGTCATCAGACTAGTATAATTTCGGTCTTTGTAACTGTTTAATCGGTAATCAAAGAGGTGTAATGATTAAAATGAAAGCCTTAGTGTTAACTGGAGGAAGTGGGAAGGAAATGCTCCCACTGTCAAAATATTACCCCAAAACTATGTTGACACTCCATGGAAAACATCTTTTAGAATATGTTTTCAGAGGTCTTATAAAAACCGGCCTGGATGAATTTGTGGTTGTAGTAGGTTATATGGGAGATAAAGTCCGATCAGTCGTTGAGAAATATCGTCAAGAGGGCATCCACATAAAAATCATAGATCAAAAGGATCATTTGGGGATAGAAGGAGCCATAATCTCAGCACGTGATCATTTCTCTGAAAAAGAACCATTTTTATTAGCTTATGGAGACATTCTAGCTCCTCCCATGTTTTATGAACATTTAATGAATTCTTACATAAATACTGCTGCGGATGGAGCTATCGCTGTAACTTTAGTTGGGAAATCCTCTGAATTCGGGATAACCTCTATCGACGACCGAGGTTTTATCACTGAAATTTTGCCAGAAACTCCAGTTGAAGAGACCGTTGCAAATTATATTTTTGCAGGTGCTTCGATTTTACCAGGAGAGTTTTTTGAGATTCTTCGTGAGGAAGACAAGCTGATCACTTCTTTAGCGCGATTGTTACATGAACAAAGGAGAATCTGTGCTTCTGTCTGGCAAGATGAGTGGATAGATGTTGGTTATCCTTGGGATATGCTAGCTGCAAATCAGGATGCGTTTATCAATCTAAATTACTCACGAATCCATAAAACAGCAAAAATTTCGCCCTCTGCTCATATTTCTGGACTCGCTTTAATTGAAGAGAACGTAGTTATCGATCATAATGCGGAAATCGTTGGTCCTTGTTTTATTGGTAAAGGGAGTTACATTGGTACAAACAGTCTCATTAGAGATCATGCTTGTATTGAGAGTAATTGTAAAATCGGTTATTCTGTTGAAGTGAAAAACTCTGTGATTCAGCATGGTACCAAAATTGGACGACTTTCTTTTGTCGGAGATAGTGTTGTTGGAGAAAAAGTAAGTTTAGGCTCTGGTGTGACAACCATGAATGTATTAGAGGATGAAAGATCACAAAAATTAGTGAAAACGATTAAAGGAAGGGTTTATTCTAAACTAGGTGCTGTTATAGGGCCCCATTCTGTAATAGGATCAAATACTGTGATGTTACCAGGAGTTGTTGTTGGTTCTGATAAGGTTATTTCTCCAGGGACAGTCATTAACGAAAATATTCTATAAAGTATCAAAATTTAAGTTTGTAAGCCCCTCTAATAGAAAAAAAAGAGGAATTGAAAAAAGGAGGAGGTAGTGTGTGTTATCACACATCTAAACGTCTATCTGGTACATAGGACAGGATTTTTCGAATTTCCTTTTCCTTTTTATTAACCCTAAAAACATTAGAAATCCGATAGATATGGGGATCAGTTTCAGGCTTAATAAAAAGATCACCACTTAAGAATAGCATTTTCTCAAAGATGTCTGGCGTTGTTTTCTCGATATGAGCATGTTGAGCGTTTCCAAATCGGCGTTCATCTCCCAGGAGACCTCCATGATGGTAAATTTCTGTTGGAGAAATGAGCCAGTAGTCGATTCGACTTTTAATAAAGATGAGAATTAAATGAATGAAGACCAGTGCAAAGAAAAAGAAGTAAAATTCCATAGAAGCAGTTATATTAGGCCAGGTTAATCCAAAATCGAGATCAACCCCTAAAAGGTCTTCCTGTGTCTTTGCTAGGAGATAAACTAAAACGATTATTATTACACCAAACGCAATCAACGCAGTTTTTCCCACACCAAAGTCAAATGCAACGATGAGAAAATTGAAAGCAAATACTGCAAAGAAGAATGTTCCTAGGGCACTTCCTAGTGCTGGGTCTACAGTCTCCCCAGCCATATCGGCGAGAAGATAGATCACAAATATAATAAAGGCAACAATCATACTTGGGTAGAAAAATAGAGTTTCAGGATATGATCTAACAATAGTATAATCTTTTACTTTTTTTGGTTCTTTTTTTGGTTCTTTTTTTATGGTTTCAGTTTCAGCCATTTGTTTGTACTCCATTGTCGGATTATAGACAATGAAATATATTCTAGCCTTTTAGTTTTTTTAGTTTATCGTGCTAGAGACTAGAAAATATTGGTCTAGAAAAATTTGATGAATATCAAGGAAGGAGTCAAATCCCTTTTATTAATCAATGAATATCTACAATACCATTTTCTGTGATTGCAAACACTGTTTCGCTTTCAGGTAGAAGAGGACTGTCAACAATTCGGGCAATACGTCGTTCCCCTTTTGATTTACGAAGGTAAATACGAGTATGGGATACATGAGCGAGAATATGTCCCCCAACTGGCATTGTTGGGTCACCAAAAAACATATCTGGCTGTGAGTGAACTTGATTTGTTACAATCACGGCTACATTTGACACTTCTGCAAGTCTAAGAAGGGAATGGAGATGTTGGTTTAATTTTTGTTGCCTAGCAGCGAGAGTTCCTCTACCCACAAATTCTGCACGAAAATGTGCAATGAGAGAATCCACAATGACAATTTTAATATTTTTAGAAGGGGCATCTTTTATCACATTCTCAACAAGAACCATTTGATGATCAGTATTATAAGCGCGACCATGAAATATCTGTTTCAATACAGAGTGCACATCCAAATCACTTCCATAACGACTAGTCATTGCAACAATTCTTTCAGGTCGAAATGTACCCTCAGTATCAATATATATACATGAGGGGAGGTTCTTATCATCAACATTGAAACCCCCTAGACTAGGAGGCAATTGACAAGTAACACACAGTTGGTGAGCAAGCTGGGTTTTTCCTGTTCGAAATTCCCCATATAATTCTGTTATAGAACCAGTTTCGATCCCTCCATTCAACAAATCATCTAAGGAATCAGCTCCAGTTGTCACTCGCAACATGTTTCTTCTAGACTCGAGAATCACATCCGCAGTTACGAATCCATAACCTAGTTTGTCTCTTGCTGTTTGAATAATTTTTCCAGCAGTTTTTTCACTCATGCTTCCCAGAGATGTTAGCTCTCCAATACT
>JAEOTU010000244.1 GCA_016839665.1 Candidatus Hodarchaeota archaeon | reverse complement strand
TTCAAGTAATTAAATTGAACAAGATTTGCATTATTGATCGTTCGAGGGAAATTCAAGTTGCAGAGGATAATCCCTTAAAATTAAGAAAGGAGAGATCTATGGCATTTCAGGAATTTCTTTGTGCTATCCAGCTAGGGATAACCACTAGTGTCTTGATCGTCCTCTGATATAGGAAAGATATAGTTTTCAGCGATATCATAAATTCGAATGTCGTCAATATTTTTTACATTTTACGATGTTTCATTTTGATATTCTGTCACTTAACCAACGTTAGTGAATACTTTTTACGTAAATTTTTCAGGATCATCCAGTTTGTAAGTTAACCAAACTGATATAGAGTGTTCTTTTACCCCCAATAGTAGAAAAAATCCTTTTTTTATGCTTTCATATTCGTAGGTGTACCTGTAAGTATTGTAGGATTGGCCTTTTTCTTGAAAAGAAGAACAAATAAGAAAATTCGACATTAGTAGGATTTTTCGGGTATACGACCTATTGGAAGGCTGTAAATTTTCAAATATCCCTTCAATCAGTGACTCGGATTTGGAGGAAGGAATTATATCGAATTACTTGGGTTACCACGTAAAACATAAGAGTCCTAAATTCAATCTTAGGTAAATTAAGAACTGAAAAGATGAAGAATTTGTGGTGAGTGTAAGTTATGGATGAAAAGACTCTAATATAGGTAATGCCCTCCAAAAAGCAAACCAGTGTAAAAGAATTAGTGAAATACTTGAAAGGATAGAGTTATGATCTAATATGAGAAATAGGAGAGAAAAAAAAAGAAAAGTAAATAATGAGTAAATGGTGAGTCAAAAATGAATTATAAGCTTTCTACATCCCACAAAATAGGTTCATTAGTTATTAAGAACCGTTTAGTCAGATCAGCAACTTTTGAGTGTATGGCTTCCTTAAAAGATGGTAATATTACTGATGAATTAATACACCTATATAAAACATTGGCCAAAGGAGGAGTCGGATTGATTATAACTGGACTCATGTATGTTCATCCTTCTGGTCGGGGTTATTATAATCAAACAGCAATCGATAATGATCGTTTGATTCCAGGATTAAGAAAGATTGCAGAGACTGTTCATACACATGGAGATAGATGTAAAGTTGCTGCACAATTGGCTCATTCTGGATTTCAATCCTCGCTGGAAAACACGATAGCCCCATCTGCAGTTCTTGAACAAATGACGAATAACATGCCACGAGAAATGAATGTTGAAGAAATTGAAGAAATAACAGAATCTTTTGCAAAATCTGCGTGGAGAGCAAAAGAAGCAGGTTTCGATGCTGTTCAACTTCATGCTGCTCACGGATATCTTTTAAGCGAATTCCTGTCACCATTCACTAATAGAAGAACCGATGAATACGGTGGTAACACAATAAAACGAATCAAAATTGTGGAAGACATTTATAAGAGGACAGTTGAATTAGTGGGAAAAGACTTCCCAATTTTAGTCAAAATGAATGTAGACGATTTTCTAGAAGGTGGAATAGACTTAAGTGAGTCCAAAAAAATTGCAAAAAAGCTTTCACAAATAGGGGTTGCAGCAATTGAAACTAGTAGCTGTATGTGGGCTGTAGTATTACGAGATAAGGAGGAGATTGGTTTCTCACCCTCATTTATCCCTGAAAGCCGAATTGGAATAAATTCTAAGGATAAAGAAGCCTATCATCGACAATACGCGAAAGAAATCAAGAAAGTAATTGGGGATACTCCATTAATTCTAGTTGGTGGAATAAGATCTCTTGACGTGATTGAAGAGGTCCTAGTGGATAGAAGTGCTGATTTTGTAGCTTTAAGTCGCCCATTAATCAGGGAACCCGATCTTCCCAATAGATGGTTTAAGGGAACTGGGGGATTAACTGCTGAGTGTATTTCCTGCAATGGTTGTGTGGGAGTCGTAGCTCAGGAAGGTGTTTATTGTACTCAGAAAGAAACAAAATGAATTAGAGAAATACTTGAAAGGATACTCCCTTCAATCGTTCCCATTCCTCTTTTAGTTGATAGATCAAAAACTTGAATGGTTTCTAATGAATCAAACCGCCGTAGGATATTATTCATCTAATCTATTTTAAGAGTAAAATTATATCTCATCCTATAAAAAACTGTAAGTTTATCCAACGTTTAATTCAAGAAAATCTTTACATTCGCTTTTTATCCCTCTAATGTCATTTAACTTGAGTTATTAAACATTGTATTGACTGAAGTATATACAAACAGGGATGTATCCAACGTTAAACGATCAATTAGTGTGAATGCTCTTTTTCAAGCTGTTTCTATGTAAAGAACTTCCTGCACCATTTAGTGGAGGTTTAATAAGAGAAAAAAAGAAAAGAGAATGGATTACGCTTCTTTTGCTCATTTAATCTGCCTTAGAGCCATTAGTTTCGTCGATCACAACTTCACTGAGTTCTATCGTTGGTTCTCCTACTAGATATGGTGAAATTTTCGCCATTTGTTCTTTCATAAAGCCTTCTCGGGCTACTTTGAGGGCATCTTCTTTCGTATTCCATGTAATTGTTGCAGTGATTTTATTTTTCTCTCTATCTAAGAGGACTTTTGTTCCTTCCCATCCTTTTTGTTCCTTTTGGGCTGGAATTATACTCTCTCTCATTATTTTTGTGGCTTTATCCACTTCTTCTG
>JAEOTU010000243.1 GCA_016839665.1 Candidatus Hodarchaeota archaeon | reverse complement strand
GCTGCTCCAGGAATACCAACATAAATATAACTGAAGAAAGGATATGTATCGTATTTCTTACTATACCCTAGGAAATTGCTCCAAACTGATGTAACTATAAAGATCACAAATTGGTAAAGAATATATAACGGTAATTTCTTAAAATTAGGTTGTTTCCCCCTCTTTATATCTGAGAGCTCAACATCAAGCTTTTTTCCTACCTCGTTGATCTTATCTTCATTCAAAAATTAACCTCTCGAATATAAGATTTAGTAATTTCAGTAAATATAAAGTATATTATAAGTATTAAAATCGGGTAAATATGGAAGAGATCTCATTTAGCGCACACTCTTGATTCAAGTAGTTTTTCATTTCTTATTGAATACTTTTTCTAGCTCATCTATCATTAAAATGATCTCGATAACTCTTGGTAGCTCTTTTGAGTATTATTAGAATATTTAGACCCATTTTGAAGGATAGGGAATTATTAAATCAATGTCCATCATTTGTTCTTGAAGTAAACTCCATAATCAAGAGCTGTTCCATTAACCTCGGCGAAATATGTTGTTTTGAACGTGGAACCGATAATACATCCACTCATGAATCCTACTAACGAAATAACCAGTGTTACGATAATCATTATAAAAAGAGACTTTTTTCTATATAGAGACAATAAGGAAATACTGCCGACAATCGAGAATACAAAAAAAGGATATCCTGTTTTTTGAGTATAGGGTATAATATTATAGCCCGATAAAAAAGAAATCAAGCCAACGAATGTTTCTATAATAGTTATAACTCGTAGCTGGACTATCCGTTTTCTCTTTACTCGCAGAATAGCTTCCAGATCCTCTGTTGTTAAATCAACTTCAGTTGCTACATCTTTATAATCGGAATCAAGTTTGACCAAGATTAACCCCGTCTAGGTTAAATCAACTAAGATATTATCAAATTTAAATTTAATTGAAAACAGAATTCAGAAATGTATTTCCAAAAATGCTTGAAACGCCGAAATGGAATTGGAAGAGCTCATCAGGTGTCGTTAAATGTCTAAAGTCGCAATACTCCCGACCCAACCTCATACTGTTATCGAAGACTATGCAAAACTGTTAGATCTAATAGATTATCAATCCTTCTTTAAAAAAGAATTAAACACAATCATCAAACTGAATTTATCATGGACCAAATTCTATCCCGCCTGTTCTTCTCCACCATGGCAACTAGAGGGAGTACTTAAGAAATTAGTAGATGATGGGGTCACAGTAGACACCATAATCCCAGTGGAGAACCAGACTGTCGTGACTCATCCTTATATCGGCTCCGAATTGAACAAATGGAGTCAAATCTTCAAAAAATTCCAAGTCCAATACCGCCCTTTGACCAATGAGAAATGGATCAAATATGACCCTAAGAGCGATGTTCCTTGGATGAGAGAATTATTCAAGGACAATATTATCATTCCAGAAATATATCAAAACAGTAATATTATCCATTTGCCCACCATTAAGACTCATGGTCACACGACCACCACAGGGGCACTTAAGAATGCCTTTGGAGGGCTTATTCCTAAATACCGACACCATTCCCATAGAATAATTCATGAGATACTAGTCGATTTACTAGCCATCCAGAAAGAAATCCATCCTGGAATCCTCGCAGTAATGGATGGAACAGTTGGAGGGGACGGTGCAGGTCCAAGAACAATGACCCCAGTCCCTCTCAATCTCTTATTAGCAAGTGAAGACCAAGTTGCAATAGACGCCGTTTCTGCCAAAGTTATGGGGTTCGATCCTTTAAAGATAGACTTCATTCGCATGGCTCATGACCAGGGTCTTGGAATGGGCGATGTTGACCAAATTGAGATTATTGGACTAGACCAAGACGAATTTCAACAAATGAACTTTAACTTCAAGACCAAGCGAAGCCTTGTTGTCAAATGGGATCAACGAATGAGGAATACTACCTACCGTCTCCGACCCTTAAGACCATTCCATTGGCTGATGTTTCACACCCCTTTCTTCAGACTGTTTATTGCCGCCTCAGGTATTTATCATGATTGGTTTTGGTATCGAATAATTGGGAAGAGGAGAATCAAGAAGTTTCAAGAGACTGAATGGGGTAAATTGTTCGATAGTTATGATTATGGCGAGAAAGTAAAATATCCCAAGATTAAAGACTGGAACCCCTATTAGCGATAAGAATTGAGTCTAACGCCAGGAAAACTTAATTATCATATTAAAAAAAATTGATAGACGCCAATTATGTCCAAAAAAGGAGAATAGTTTTTTCAAAGAGATTTTACTGTTTTTTGAAATAACCAACAACGGTAAAGCGTCTTTTAAGGAATACGATTTTAGATTACGGAATATATTAAACAAAATCGAATGATAATCATTAGAGGCTGCTCTAGATAGATATTAGGTGATCAAAAGACTTTTTATTGTGAATGCATGATTTTCTTGGGAAAATTACGGAGAACTTTTCTAGATAGCCTCAAATTCATGAAAAGTTACTAGCTACTGAAGAATATCCAATAATTCTTAACCCGAAAAGGGATAAAGATTTTGGGTCGTAATGGCTTGTTTCAGCAAGAAAATGTTTTAGAGTTCATTAATCAGATTATAATGAAAATGTCTTCTGGAGTTTTTGTACTAGATCGAAAAACTGCTAATATCATTACATGTAATGATTCTTTTGTACGAATTCATGGCTATACTTCTCACACAGAAGTAGAAGGTGAAATCTTATGGCGTTTTTTTATGTCAAAGGATACCCGATTTATTCTAAACAAGTTAGAAGAAGAAGGGCATTTTCAGGGTGAAATCCGAGCATTTACCCAATACCAAGATATTATTACAATCGATTTAATTATTCTAGATATTCCAAGAGTGGATATGATCCTTGGACTTGTTCGAGATATAACAAAACAGAGAGAAACCGAGGAACGATTAAAAGAGTCAGAAGCTAAATATCGTGCTTTTATTGAAACCATTCGTGAGGGTCTCATGATTGTGAATGCGCAGGAAGCAATAGCTTATGTAAATCCTGTATTATGTGATGTGTTAGAATATACAAAAGAAGAACTAATCAGTATGAATTTAGCTGAGATAACTTACTCTGAATCCTTTGAATTAATAAGAGTCCAGCTAACAAATGGGGAATTAAGAGAAAATGGGCATCTTGAAGTTAAAATGAAATCAAAGAGCGGTCGTGAAAAAACGTTTCTGATTTCAACGGCTCCTCTTTATGACTCCAAGTCGAATTACACTGGTGCTATTGCAGTCTGTATTGATGTGACAGATCGATATTTTGATAGCAACCAATTAGCTGAAACTCGTGGTGTATTTCTTAGAATGATGCTAAACGAGACCTCAGAGCAGCTACTGCGAGCGAAAGGGAGGTTGGACATACTTCACAGCGAGACATCATTACTTGAACAGCGTGAGCGAATAGAAAAAGTTGTTAGCATTGTAGAGACAATAGAAAGACTTAACCATCAAATAAATGAGTTAGCTAGTTTGAGATCAATATTCGATTTTGCTCCTTTATTTATCTCTGTTCTAGAATTTTATACCAATTTGGATGAGTTGTTAACACCTATTGGTCTTTCAAAAGGATGTCAAATTAAATTTAATCATCTAATAGAATATCCTTACCTGTACAAGTGTCCTTATATCGTATCAATTGCCATAGAACAAATTATTCGTGATTCTCTCACAAGAAATAGTCGTAATATTACAGTGGATTTAATTGTAATATCCAAGAACAAAATGCGGATTGACATTACTGATGATGGAAAAGCTTTTTTTTCAACACCTGAAACGCCTGATATTTCCAATTTTCTAATGAGTATTTACCTCGCCAACGTTCTCTTAAGGCAGATCGGGGGAAAGTTGAACATTAACGATATCTTACCAAAAGAAGGTCTTCAAATCTCCTTAATTTTTCCTTTAAAACCAATTGAAATCTAGAGAACTTATATCGCTGTTTGGTATTTAAAGCGAGAATAATCGGAAAAAAGATTTTGATATGAAAAAAGGGGAGAAAAGAAGAGAACATACCATTTCTAAAAGAAGTGACAATCTACGTCTAGTTCATCCCATTCCTAGGAGTAGACATCTGAAGAAATCCACTGATCATCCAAAAAATGGAGCTACCAACTAAACCTAGAACGACCAGAGATTTATCATACATCAAGATTAAGAATAGAAGAAAAAGACCAACGAGATTTACTAAGATACTTAGCTGATGCTTTTTCAGATTTCTCATAGCAATTCCTTCAGTATTGAATAAAAAAAGAAAAAAAGAGATTGGGCTCCTTAAAATTCCTCTTTATTAAATTTCCATATAGAAATAAAGATAAAGACGATGATAAAGAGAATTGCAGAGATAATCGGAAGTATTGAATCTAGAGGGGTGCCTAGGATCAAGGAACCAAACAAAGATACATCGGTTCCAGCGGGAAAGAACATACTCATTGGGTGGATGGGAATTTGAGCCGCAAGATTCATAATAATCGAATATCCCAGACACAAAGTCAAGGGAATAGCAATTATACCTCCGCGCTGTTCAAACACTGTTCCAAGCATGAGAGTTAGGCTGAGGTAGAATATTAAATTGATTGCTACTAAACTAAATCCTAGGATATATTGTACGGGCGATAGAGTAATTCCTTTGAAAACAACAAATTCTAAATAGACCACGATTCCCGGTACGATGACCATTGATATTACGACTCCCACTATATTACTGATTAACTTTGATAGAATGAATGAGGGTCGTGTCACGGGTTTCGATAGCAACCAAGCAATGGTTCCAGTTTCCCGATGACTTACAATCTCATCTTGCATGATAATTACTACTGCAATCACGGGAAACATGCCAATCATAAATCCCAGTATGAGTACGACTTCGGTTGCGGTAGTATCTGGTGAAAGAAACATCCCGAGAGTTGATACTGCGATTACCCCTACCCATATGATGGCCATTATATACCAGTCCCATGTTCGCCAGCGAGAGAATTCTGCTTGCAATAAGTTACTGAGACCACCAAAACGTCCTGTTGTATTGTGTAATTCAAATACATGATTTTGTGCCATTTTTTAGTCCTCCACTAGTTTTAAAAAGATATCCTCTAATTCCACAGTCTCCGCATGGAAAGAGGTGACAGTTACTTTTGGGGTTGAGTGTATAATCCTCAACAAATCTCGTTCAGCTTTTTCTAGATCTGTTACTTGGACTTTCCACTTCTTCGTCCCATTTTTACCAGTTTCTTGAATTCCAGCAACCCAATTTTCTTTGAGTAAATTTGTGTGTGCCTGTTCAATGTCTCCCTTCAATGAAATAATATAAACGGTACTAGCTGTACCAGCAAGCAATTCATCAATCGGGCCTTGAGCCACTAATTTACCGTTACTGAGAATGGCTACTGAATCACTCACCTTTTGAACATCATCTAGAATATGTGTTGAGTAAAAGATCGTGGTGTATTTTCGGAGTCTCTCCATAACTTCTAAGACATCACGACGTCCGATGGGATCTAATGAGGCTGTGGGTTCATCAAGAATAAGTAGATCAGGATAATTGATCTGTGCTTGTGCGATACCTAATCGTTGTTTTTCGCCCCCAGAGAATCCTTCAATTGAGCGATCTGCTTTTTCCTCAAGGCTTACTAATTCAAGCATTTCCTGGATGCGTTCTTCGATTCGTTCTTTTGGCCCTTTAAAATAGAATTTTGCAGAAAATCGAAGCACTTCTCGGGCAGTCAAGTGTTTTAAGCTTCCAATATCGAAATTTTGAGGCATATAACCCGTCCGTGCACGAATGTCAATATTTTCCAAGATAATATCTTTGTCAAAGATAGTTCCTGTTCCTGATGTGGGTTTTATCAGTCCTAGTAAGATTTTCATGGCTGTTGTTTTCCCTGCTCCATTAGGTCCTAAAAACCCAAAAATAGAATTCTTGGGGACCTTAAGATCAAGTGTTTGTAAGGCTTTAACTCCATTATAGTTTTTACTAAGACCGAAGGTCTTAATAACATCTAAATTCATATTTTTTTCACCAATTTGTTTTTTGGTTGAGATCATTTGAACCGATATAACATAGAATTCATCCTCCTTATAAAATAAGATTACTTGGTGTGTTATCAAGCAATTTGAAGTATAAATTCGTTTGTATGCTGAAGCACTTTGTGCTACAAGCAACATCAGATACTTAAATACTCCCAGAGGAGAAGAAAAATCATGCAGAGTGACTCAATTCCCAAAGAAGATATTCAACAATTACTATTTTTCATGAACCGCATCCAAGCATTTGAAAAAACATTCCTCATCCAAAAAGAGTCTGTTACACGGCTCATCTGGGGACTATTCCTCATGGGAGCAGGTATCCTAGATTATGTGATTTATGAAATGACAGTCATTTCAGGTGTGTATGGATTTCAAACAATTATCCCTTGGGCGTTAGCGATGTTTTCAGGTCTTGTTGTCCAACTTTTCTCTGATCGCCATCTGATCAACATCTATAGTTGGAAGAAAAAGGACCCAAAGAAAAACACTGATCTCCTCTTCTTAATCACAGGCTTCGTAATAATTTTTTGTGTGGTCACCTTCTTCAATGC
>JAEOTU010000242.1 GCA_016839665.1 Candidatus Hodarchaeota archaeon | reverse complement strand
TTTTGAACATTTTCTTCTTTATGCGAAATTTAAATGGTTGGAAATTACCTTCATGAATACCACAATCGTGACCATTAACCCAAAGGTGTGTATGATAATTTACTGCCTTAAATTCGATGAATAAATCAGATTTGAGGAAAAGCTCTTTTATTGCTGAATTGTCTTCAAAGACATAAAAGAACCAAATTATTCCTTCAAAACGGTCTAGTTCGGGGATAATATTCCAGTTATTTGGTAATGAAATTTCAGGTAGGTTATGTGAGTGATCAAGATACCAATTAGTTGAAAACCACTGTTCGTTCATTCCCTCTGCATTAGAATCCACTTTATACTTCCATTTTCCATTTAATGAAATTCTCATTCATTAACCTTCAGTTTAGAGTCTCTTTAACACGAAGGAAGAAAGGAATTGATAAGATGAAGAATAACGCTCCTAAGGGGAAAATCCATGGTTCTCCTAAGAATGTAACGACTAAGCCTGCTGTAATCGATCCAATGATTTGTGACACAGTGAAAATGACGTTAAGAAGTCCATAAAACGTGCCTCGTTTCTCTTCAGGTAGTAGATCTTGAGACCAGGCTTTTAATGGTGTCAGCAATCCAAGAAGTGCAACTATTACAAATGGAAAGCTAAGATAGAAGAGAATTAGATTAACTACGTCTCCCATCTTAACAAATAAAGCAGTAGAGATTCCAATAGCAGTTATTAGGATTGCGATCAATAAGAATTTCTTCCGTCCATATTGATCAGCGAGATGGCCCAGAAGGAAAGTAACTCCAAACATTACAGGAAAGCTTATCGCAACAGCGATAATCAGGTCTACTGTTTCTAAACCTAAGTCGAATATGAAAATAAAGAGGAATGGCATAATCGCGGCAATTCCCGATTGAAAAATAGTATAGGCTAAGGTAATTTTAAAGAACTCTTTCTGTTTTTTTAGCTCTTGATAGTTGAAGATCCTGGATAGTTCTTCATAAAATCCACTTTTTGGCGGTAATTCGGAAGGGTGGGGTTCCTTAACTAAAATGAATCCAAAAACAGAGCAGATGATGATTGCAAGGCCACCTATTGCCATAACGAATAGGTGACCCTCCTGTGTGATGATGTTGCCTGTTGGATCCATTGGATTCGGTTCTGCGAAGATTTCATTCGCAATGAGAAATCCAGCTATTGCGATCAATAAACCTATATATCCAACAATGCTAATAATTCCATTAGCTCGTCCCCTGTACTCAGGTTCTACAGTATCAGGAATCAAAGACCTCTCTGAGACATAGTAAGCATTGGAAAAAATTCCAATTATAATTGCATCAATAACCAACGCAACTAAGAAATTTGGAGAAAACGCAAACAGAATCATGAATGTTCCAGCAAACAACCCACCAAACAGAAAAAAGGGGCGCCTCCTCCCGAATCTTGAGCGTGAATTGTCTGATAAGATTCCAAATGTTAGATTCATTATTAGGCCAACAGCAGCCGATAAAGATACCATAATTGAGACGGAAATCTCTGGTTCCCATAAGACATGGGAGAGATAGGTATTCATGAAGTTCTGTTCAAAGAATCCAAAAATATTGTCACCAGCAAACAGTATCCCAATAATTAATGACTGGATAATTACTATTTTTGGCAGTTGTGTTTTTTCCTTTGTTTCTTCCATGCAGTTCCCAACAATGAATCGTTTTTTGTGAAATTCAGTGTTTCATTTGTTCTATTTAGTCTGCTTAAATTTTTTACAATCAAGAAAAATACAAA
This sequence comes from Candidatus Hodarchaeota archaeon, assembly GCA_016839665.1. The sequence continues at coordinate 423 of JAEOTU010000242.1, read as the reverse complement.
CTTTGATAAATATCCCAAATACCAACTTTTAAAGCAGAAGAAATATTTTAGAAAATTGCTCATATGTTCTGGGTTTAATATGCGTATGTTCAAAATATTACTTTGTGGCGATGGGGGAGTTGGGAAAACTTCTCTTAGGCGGACATACTTGGGGAAAGGTTTTGAAAAGGATTATATTGCAACAATTGGAGCAGATTTTGCCACTACTGACATCAAACTTACTAATGGTCAAATTTGTTCATTTACCATATGGGATATTGCTGGTCAACAGATTTTTGAGCATATTCGACCCACTTTCTATTCTGGGGCCTCTGGTGCATGCATTTTATACGATGTAACTAGACCTAAGACCTATAAAAACGTACACAATTGGTTACTCGAGTTTATGCTTTTTTGCAAATTGGAATTCTTCCCCGTTATTCT
>JAEOTU010000241.1 GCA_016839665.1 Candidatus Hodarchaeota archaeon | reverse complement strand
GATTCCAGATCCTTTGATGGATGAAAGAGAAAGGGGTCTTACAATTAACGTATCTTTCATGGAATTCAAGACCAAAAAATTTATCTACAACCTTATTGATGCTCCTGGGCACAGTGATTTTATTAAAAATATGATAACGGGAGCCTCGCAAGCAGATGCTGCCATTTTGGTCGTTTCTGCAAGAAAAGGAGAGTTCGAGGATGGAACAAAGGTTGCTGGAACAGCCTCAGGAAAATATGCAAATGTTATTGGTATGACCACTGAACATATGCTCCTTCTCACTTCTCTAGGTGTAACAAATGTTGTTGTTGCGATTAATAAGATGGATGTCGTAGATTATGATCAAGAGCGGTATGAGCAAATTAAAAAATCAATTCATGCGATTTTCACTCAGCTTATGACCGCTTTACAAATCGAAAATAAAGAACAGCGACTTGCAGCAATTAATTATGTTCCTACAAGTGGTCTCGTTGGAGTTAATGTTCTTTCAAAAGAAATGACTTTAAAAAATCTTGAAGGACATGTCTCTGCCGCAAAGGCTGGGAATGCAGAACCTGAATTTGTTGAATCATTAGAAAAAGAGATAGAAGACGTTAAAGCTGGATTTGAGGCGTTATCTTGGTACGATGGCCCATCTTTACTCGATGCTCTCGATTTACTGGAATCTCCCACAGTTCGGAAAGAAATGTTAGCCAAACAACCGATTAGACTTCCGATCCAACAGACTCTAAATATTGGCGGTGTGGGTACCGTTCTAACCGGTCGAGTTTCAAGTGGCATTTTGAAACCAAACTCAGAGGTTGTCATTTCTCCTACAAAACAGAGTATCGAACCTCTCTCAATTTCGGTAAAAACCATTCAGGAATTCCACAAGGACATTCCACAAGCTCTACCAGGGGATAATATTGGATTTAATATCAAAACTAAGAATATTGGCGCAAAAGACATAATGCGTGGGGCTGTAATCAGTGATCCTAAAGACCCAGCAAAAGCCCTAAGACCAAACATAGACGGCTTCTTATCACTTGTTCTTGTTGTACGTGGATTAGGCAAGAAAGCTAAGAAAAAAGGTGAAGCTTGGGGAATCCATGAGAATTATTCCCCTGTTGTCCATTGCGGAACAGCTCAGGTTGCCTGTCGGGTGACCCAAGTTATGGAGAAAGATCTACTTTCGCAAGGCGAGCGAGGAATGGTTTGGATGACTCCATTGAATCCTTTAGTAGTTGAACCGCTATCCAAGTCCCCTGCACTTGGCCGTTTTGCTCTGCGAGATTCTGGAAAAACTGTAGCCGTGGGAGTGGTTCAAAAAGTAGAGTTAGGTAAATATGGCTCCTAACCTTACTTCTTATCTTTCTTTTTATGAATATAAGATTCTATTTTTTATCAATAAATCAGTCTAAAATTGACGGTTTATTTTATGGTTGATATTAAACCAACGATTTCCCTCATATGGATAGGACATGTAGACCATGGTAAGTCGACCACATTAGGTCACTTATTATTTCAAATAGGAGCCATTGATCCTCGAATAATGGAGAAACTGAAAGAAGAAGCAGCACAACATCAGATGGAATCGTGGCAGTGGGCTTATATCCTAGACTCATTACCAGAAGAAAAAAAGCGCGGGATCACAGCAGATATTGCGTTCTATCCATTTGAAACAAAAAAACGAAATTTTATGCTGATCGACGCACCTGGACATCGTGACTTTGTGAAAAACATGATCCGAGGTGCCGCATTAGCTGATGCTTGCATCCTAGTTGTGAGCGCTATCCCAAATGACATCAAATCAGGATTAAAAATCGGGGGGTATCACGATCCAGGAGGACAAACAAGAGAACATGCTGTTCTAGCCTCCGTCTTAGGAATTGATCAGATTGTAGTAGTGATCAACAAAATGGACCTAGTCGATTTTCAAGAGGACCGATTTCGAGATGCAGTTAATCGAGTAAAGAGATTATTTCAAGAGATCCAGTCTCCTTGGTTAAAAAATTTGGAAGAAATTCCATTTATTCCGACTAGTGGATTTTTAGGAGATAATTTGTCTCAAAGTTCTACTAAATTGAATTGGTACTCTGGTCCCACCTTAATCGAAGCTTTGAATACATTACAGGGCCCAACATCCGAAAAAAAATTAACAATGAGGTTTGTAACCTACGATTTGGATGAACGTCATGGTTTTGGCACGCTATTATTAGGTAAAGTCTTAGGATCGTCGTTAAAAGCTGGAGATTTAGTAAAGGCCCTACCAAGAGGAATTACCTCTGAGGTGAAAGAAACATGGATGCAGAATACAAAGAAATCTGAGATTAGTCCTGGAAACCATGGATCCGTTCTTTTACGAAATATAGACAAAGATGTATTAGAAGAAGGGATTGTTTTAGCTCCTGATCAAACAGATTATCGTTTTGCTTCGCTTATCAGTGCTAGGTTATTAATTCTTGAAGGATCTCTTGTACCAGGTTCTTCTGTCGTTTTTCATTGTGGAACCTCCTATACAACAGCTCAGATTGTAAAAATATCGAGAATTCTAAAGATGAATCCAAAATACAAAAAATTAACACGTGACCATGAAGGGCACATAACACTAGCCTTTAAAGGTGAATTAACTGAGGTAGAAATATCCCTGGATTCCGTAATAGTTATCGAAAAGTTTTCTGATTTCCCAGAGTTAGGACGAATTATATTACGACATTCTGGGCAGACTATTGCTGTTGGTATTGTCTTGGATATACTAAAAACAAATGAGTAACTTATCTTCTACTAAAAAGGTTTGTAATAAGAACGGTCGTTCTTTTGAATTTACTAATAGCATCGAATCGTTTTACGAAGTTTAAAATGAAATACTTAGCGAGCACTTAGTGCTACACGCTCAATGTCTTGCTTTCTTTTAATTGCATTTGAATTTGGGTTATTCGTCGATGCTAGTATAAGCTGTTCTGCGAGGATTTCGTCAAACGTTCGTACATTATTGAAAGATGATTTCCTAACCGACTGAGCCAATAACCGTAAAGCAACATCTACCCTACGTTGAGGAGCGCTGTCTACCGCTGTATGATAGACAATACCCCCATAGGAGATGCGAGTAGTTTCTTCTCTTGGTGCGCAATTGACAATTGCATCAACGAGAACTTGAATAGGGTTAATACCTGTTTTCAACTCAATTATTTGAAGGGCAGATTTAACAACATTGAGAGCTAAAATTTTCTTCCCAGTGTTTTTTCCAGGGCTCATCAATTTATTTGCAAGGCGTTCGGCAATGTGTACATAAGATTTATGAAATCGCTTGTGTTCATGCCTTCCTGCACTATGAGGTACAAGTCTTTCTTTTAAATTAATATAGCGAACGAGACTAATATCTTTGATTTCGATTTCTTGACAGTCCCACAAACCAAATATTTTCAATCCTTCTAAAACAGCCATTTTTTTTCCTTCGGTTCTTATGTTCTCAACTCGATCTCTACGAAAATAGAACGAGATACAT
>JAEOTU010000001.1 GCA_016839665.1 Candidatus Hodarchaeota archaeon | reverse complement strand
TAATGAGTTAAACAATGACTAATATTCAGAGGGTAGAGCTTTCAAACAACCGATTTAAATAAAACTATATTAATTTGATTCTTTGAGGAAGAAATTGAAAATGAGCAAAGTCCAAAGGCACCAAAACGATTTGAGACTTCTTTTTTCTGAACTTCTTGAATCAGGGGATGAAAGTGATCTGATTCAATATTTGTTGTCAAATAGTAATCTTCCTAGCCGTAGAGCGAATCTTGAATTAGCGAAAGCATTTATAATGATATTAGAAGATTATTGGGGAAAAAAAGAAACATTATTTTGGAATTTCATCAAATCACAAATCGAAATCAATCCAGATCAAGCACCCACAAATGATCCTTTGGAGTTCCTTCCGTTTTGTGCTACATGGGCGCTTGGATCAATAGGGACAACTTCAGAGGTTTATTATAGGGAAACAATTCAATTATTGAAACAATTAGCCAATGACCCACGCTGGCGTATACGAGAAGCAGTTGCCAAAGGAATTTATAAGCTTAATGAAGTTAAGGGGCAATCAATGCTAAAAGAACTGCAAACATGGATTGTTAAGGATCATTGGCTCAGAATGAGAGCGGTTGTAACAGGTGTAGCAGGACCAAGCTTGCTTAAGGATGAAGAGACTGCGAAACAAGCACTTGAATTTCACAAAGAAGTTTTCAACCAGATTCGTAACTCCAAAGATCGGAAATCTGAGGAGTTCAAAGTATTACGAAAGGGATTGTCTTATTCATTAAGTGTAGTTGTTCAAGCTATTCCTAAGGATGGTTTTGAATATTTAGAAGAATTAATCACTTTTCAAGATCAAGACATCCTTTACGTGGTAAAACAAAATTTGAAAAAGAATAGATTGATAAAAAATTTTCCCTTAAAGGTTAAAAAAGTGAGAAAGCTGTTGAAATAAAACAATAAATCATCGAATTAAGGAAGGGTGGAACGTCCAAGGCCATGTAGATAAAGCTGGACTGGAATATCTACTTTCAAATAAAACGAAAATTTTCGGTTTGCATCAACAATTATATTTAATAGATTAAACTTAACTAAATGAATAACGGAGAAATAGTTAGATGCAAAGATTTCAGAATAATCCGAATGTTGATGCAAAATATAATCTCTTACTACATTCAAAATCGAAATCTAATGACCGCCACTCCAACAAAATCTATCAGGCAGAAGTTTTATATCAAAGCTCGGTCTTTCTAACTTTATTCATTGCACAAATTCCCATCTTTTTGGGTGCTATGTTTCTCCCTTGGTTTCGGTTTGTTAAGGATCGGATAACTTATACTACAGCTATTGATGCTGGATCACTACAATTACATGAAAATTACTCGTTTGTTCTTTTATTCCTTGGAGCTATTGTTTCTCTTAATATGGCTATCCGTATCTATGAGAATCCGTTCTTACAAAGATCCACTATAAGAAAAGCATATATTCTAATTATTATCATTCTTGTTCCAGTTATGGTCTCATTTATGGTTCCAGTTTTTGCTCCTGGACTTGGTGGGATAAACCAGGAAGCTATTGGATTAAATATGCTATCCTTTCGTGAATATACTATTTATCCTCAAATTGGATATCTCTTCATTGTAGGGAGTGTCTTTATTGCAGTCGGCGGATTTATTCTCTCTTTCTACTGGAATTCATGAAGAAAAGAATTGTTGAGACTTTTCAGCTTAAATCGACTAAACTCTTAACAACATAAAGGAATATCTAAACCACCTCCCACAGGTGGGACGCATGTAATATTGTCTCCGTTCTTCACTTCTTCATCAAGGCCGTTTAACGATTCGATATCTTTTCCATTAAGCAGAACATGAAATTGACTCTTGATTTTTCCTGTATCTTGGTACACCAGGTGATCTAGTACTGACTTCCCTATTTGATCCTGTAATGCAGCTAATACCTGACGTACAGTTGTGCCTTCTGCGATATAGGATTTTCTCCCAGCCCAGCGTTCTAGAGGCCCATAAAAAGTGATAGTCACGGTCATAAACAAATCATCAGACTCTGGGTTTATTCTAAAGAAAGATTTCTTAAGGCATTTTCTTTACAACTTCTTCAGCTACTTCGAATGTTGTGTTAGAACCACCCATGTCATATGTTCTGACTTTTTCTTCCTTAAGGACCGTTGAAATTCCTTCTTCAATATTGTTTGCGATTTTCAGGAGAGAAGAATCCCCTTTTGCTCCAAAAAGCCATTCTAACATCAGTTTCCCAGATAGAAGGGCTGCAGTCGGATTGACCTTATATTGTCCAGCATATTTTGGTGCTGAACCATGAGTTGGTTCGAAGAGTCCATACACGTCTCCATTGGTTGATGCACTTGAGGCAAAACCTAGTCCTCCCACCAACTGAGCTGCAAGATCACTGATGATGTCACCAAACATATTTGTTGTCACCATAACCCCGTAATCCTGAGGATTCTTAATTAACCACATACACATTGCGTCAATATTTGTCTCCCACATCTCAATCTCAGGGTAATCCTTAGCAACCTCAAAAGCAATTCTTCTGAACATACCACAG
>JAEOTU010000240.1 GCA_016839665.1 Candidatus Hodarchaeota archaeon | reverse complement strand
TTTCAAAAGAAGATCGAGACTGGCTAATCTGTGAAAGATTATACGCAATTAAGACTAGATCAATCGCTCCTCTTAGTGAAGAGCCCTGCTTGATTTCTGGGTGCTGGCGTGTAGCTCTAACAAGTTGAACTGCTGTTCTGATGAACTCAAGATTAATTTTCTCTCCCGTTTCCTGGTGAACAATCTCAATTTCTTCCTCTTCTGTTTGGTACTCCATTGTAATACGTACTAGGCGGTCAAAGAGGGCACGGGAAATTTTCCCTACTCCAACATCGTCGAAGGGGTTTTGCGCGAGTACCACCCTGAAATTTTCTTGGGCATTAAGAAGGCCATACCTTGGGACTACAAGTTCTCGTTCTTCAATTGCTCTAATCAAGGTATTACTAGCATCGGAGGCCATTCGATTGAATTCATCAATGTAAAGTAATCCTCCTTCTTCCATGGCGCGAAATAATGGTCCTTTGACAAAATATTCAGGTTTAAGACCGTGTTCCAGAGCTAAGGAGGGATCAAAGTTCCCAACCAGCTTGGCTGGCGTCAGATCCGCATTTCCCTCCAGAATGTACATTGGGAGTTTTGAATTTTCAGAAACTAAGCGTAAAATAGTAGACTTTGAGGTACCAGGCGCTCCTTCCAAAAGGATATGTTTTCCAGCATCTAAACTAGCCAAAATTAACTCTAACTCTTTTGTTCGCCCAACGATCTGTCCTTGAATGGCTGATAAAACAGACTGAAACACTTTTTTCCTCACTATGCATAAAATTTCGGTTTGGAGATTTAAATATATTGAAATGGCCAAAATCGAGATCTTTACTGAGTCAAATCCTAATATACTATAAAGAACAAAACCCTGCGAACGACGCTTTAGAGTTCTTTTTTCCAACGGAGAACAAAGACGAAAAAAGTTTATAAATTTGAAACCGTCGCTTTGATTAATATGAGTTCCAAAAGCCAGAAATTTGCAGAGGCATTGTTTTCGATTATTCCCCCGGAAAAATGGGAGAAAAGAATCAATCCGAATAGCGTAATCTTGTTTATTTTTGCTCTTTTGCTACTGTATAACATTCTCCCAATAATTGTTATACAAATCTTGGTAGATCTCGCTCCTTTAGCACCTTTTGAGGGAGACCGTCAGGTTGCACCTTATCTGCATATAGAAACAGTTTCAGGAGATGGAGGCATATATGCTGTTTTCTATAGTTTAGGTGGGCTGGATTCAATTATTGTGCTCTTTCAAGTGGTTGGTCTTGCACTCATTTTCGTATTATTCATTAATAACACTTTGTTTGATAAAAAGAAAACCAATCTGTTAATAATTACCCAAACAATAATTTTTACTTTTTTTTGGTTCCTATTTGTCTGGCCAGGAACGTATCTCTATCTTCCTTTCAGAGGAATCTTAACCCCTTTAACTGGTGGTTTAGCTTTAAAACTAGGTTACTTTGGACAGGGAGGAGATCCATTAATGAGCTCTTTATTACTTTTTATCATTCCTACTACACTAATAGGGTGGAATGTGGCATTTATCTGGCTTCATAGGCATGCTGACAGTTTTCGCTTATATTTTGAAGAATTTACTGCGACCGAAGAGGATAAGAAGGTTATAGAATTATTTGACCGTCTAGAAAGTGGAGCTTTAACGATTGATGTGCTAAAAGAAATATTGAGAGTCAAGTCTTCCGAGGAAGTTTTTACACAGTTATCAACAACTGGTATCAAATATTCAAAGTATCCGTTCCTGGTGGGAGACAATTTTGTCAGTGCGAAGCAAATACGCTACCATTGTCAGTTATGTAAGAACGATTTAAAGAAAACTCCTTATTGGCAGTGTTTGCAGTGTAAACGATTTGTTTGTCAGGAGGATTACGCAAACCTTCAGCAAACAATGGGTACAGCTCCATCTTGTGTCGAATGTCAAGGTTACTTCGTGTCTCTTCCTGCTCAGTGTAACGGATGCAAAGTACATTATCTGGATATCACCCAATTAGGTGACAAGGAATATTGTTCGTACTGTAATAATCAAATAAGACTCAAGAATGACAAGTATCTCAGTGATGAAAAGAGAGTAGCGACTCTTAGGACTAAACAGGATCAACAACCTGATATTGAAGCCCAATCTTCAACAAAATTATAATTACAGATTTTTAAACACGAGATTTAACCACTCTTAATATTACTTGCAGAATGTGAATATTCTTAAAATTCAGCTCTTATTTCATTTAGAATCAAGATGAACAAGTCTGTTGCACGAGTCATTGAAATTCTCTCAATTATAGTCATTCTGATAGGTCTTATCGTGATTGGAATTGGATTTCTTAATATGGGTCAATTTGAGAGAACGATTGAACAATACGAAGTATTTGATATATCAGGTATCGGCCTACCAGGTAATGCGACGTTTAATATGGAACAGGGTCATGATTACCGTGTGTATGTCTCCCTTTCTACTTCAGGATATGATCCTGTAGTTTCTGCGACAGTCAAGTTTTATATTAACGGTGGATTATTTACTGAAAAGAACATGTACCGGCGAATATATTCTGACGACGACGATACTGATACTGTTGATACCCAAATTTTTGTCACCGTTTCCCCACAAGTAGATTCCGAATTGATTATTGCTTTTCAGGATGCTTTAGCTGAAGAGTGGAGAATCTGGATCTATAAAGACCTACCTGAATCGTTAATCCCTGAATCTTTCTATGATTCCCTTTTCCCTCTTATCCTCATAGGAGGTATTCCAACTATAGCTGGGGTTATTGTTTTCATTTCATTTCGGAATAGAAGAAAATGGCGAGAGGACGATTTAACAAATAAAGTGGTGAGGAAGGTTAGAGGAGACGTTAAACCATCGAGATCATTCTGGGATGCCCACTGGAAGAGTACTACAGTCATCACTTCGGTTGGAGGGTTCCCAATGCTGAGCTATGGATTGATTCTTTATGAATATACCGATGGCGTGGTTTCTCTTCTCATAGGATTCTTTTTAACAATGATTGGGCTAATGGCTTTCTTACATGGTATTGGTATGATTGACATAAACAAGGTGAAAATTTGATTAAGAGAGATTTTTCGCTTTGATAATTGTCTTTAATATACGAATACCAGTATTTAGAGTTATATTGCTCTCATCTTTTGAAGGATTGTAAGCAGTAAGAGCAGCTGCTTCAATATTAAATCGTTCAGCAATCAATTTTATTATCGATTCGACTTCATTTAATGATAGACCATTTGGCGCAGGATAATCGACTCCTGGTGCTTCTTGAGGATCGACAATATCAATATCAATGTGAAGATAGATTTTGGTAGTTTTTGATTGAAACTGTGTTAGTACAGGAAGAATCCCTTCTTCCAATCCTTTCTTTTTTATGTCTATTGTTCTGACTACTTGAATTTGACTTTTTTCAAGGTGTCCTTGTTCTTCTGGATCAAATTCCCGCCCGCCGACATGAAGAGAACGAAACTCACTGATAGGGTTGATATCCGCGATTTGAGACCAAAGATCCTCGTAGCACTGACCTGTAGCAATCGCGAAGGGCATTCCATCGAAAAAACCACTCGGAGTAGTTTCTGGTGTGTTAAAGTCTCCATGAGCATCAAACCAAATTATTCCGATGGTTGGATCATTCAACCCTGCGAGAGTGCCTAGACAAGTATTGCAATTTCCTCCGAGAATAAGAGGAAAATAATCGTTTTTCACTCCTTCTTGAACTTTTTTTCGAAGAAGAGTGTTTAACCTACTAATTGCCTTGATATCATCTTTAAAAGGTTCATCAAGGATAACACTCTCAAGTCTTAAGCTATGACCATGATCTAGCAGATTTTGAATTAAAATAGTCTGCATAAAACGAATAGGACCAGCCCCCATTCCAATAGCTCTTTTTCCAAGATGATATGGTACTTGAATAAGCATGATTTTCATTTTAATATGACTCACTATGCTTCAATGCGATTTTTGAACTGAAAACTCTGACAGTCAATGATTTTAAGGTGAATGCTAAATACACAATGGTTTCCTTGAAACAAGAGTGAGAAGGCAATGGCGGTCTGTCCGAATTGTGGGGAACTTGTCATTGAAGGGGAAAACTTTTGCATTAAATGTGGATGGGTACAAGAAGGAAGTGTAGTACCCAAAAGTCATAGGAAGCGAAAGAAGAAGGAAAAGTTAGCACCAGAAGATTGGTTGCTTCTTTGTCTCTGTTTGACCCCTTGTGGAGCGCTTATTTATTATCTTTTATTTCGGTGGGAGTAATAAAATATGAGAGTATTTCCTACTCTTAAAAGGTGTCAAGAGATTTATGGATAATAATTAGGATTTTATTAGTCAGATTGTAAATATAAAATGATTTACAAAAGTAGATTAACTCTTTATCAATTTTAACTAACAGTCTTCATAGGTTCTAGAGGTAAGTTGATTACGATGTTTAGTAGACAAAGACAAGTAATCGAGGAAAGTTTTTCTTTCTTTTTTGATGACTCAAGATATATTCTAAGTTATCTCCGATTTCTCATTGTTACTGTTGGAATAACCCTATTATTGTTTTTAGCTGTTAGTTTAGCGCCTCCTGAGTTAGTGCAAATCGAATTAGGACCAGAGGTATTCCTATTACTTTCTTTAAGTTCAGATATTGGAATGATAGTCTTATTCAGAATTTTCTTTGGAAATAGTATGTATTTCAGAATTTCAACAAGTTTTGCTCTTATTGTTGCTGCTTCATTGAATTGTACACTCTTAATTATATTCTTGGGAGGAACTCCCTTCTACACGTTACCGATATATACCTTCGGATCTCTTTTTTCGTTGTTTTTAATAATTTATACAATTAGATCAGTAAAACAACCATTAGATGAGATTAAACGCAATACTTCAAAGTTAGCTAAGGGTGAACTTGGTTCTACAATGGCTCCAATCCAGCAATTTGGGAGAGAGTATGCAGAACTACAAGAAGCTTATGATACACTGTTGACATACTTGGTAACTATCGTCACATCTATCAAAACTAGTGTAGAAGACTTAGTCAAAGATTCTGAAGAATTAGCAGCAACTTCTCAAGAAGTCAATGCCTTAAGTGAGGAAATTGCTGCTACAATACAACAAATTAGTCGTGGGGCCTCCTCTCAATCAGAAATGTCAAATAAAGCTATTGGTGACATAGCTAAAATGGCCCAAGATGTAGATCAATCGTTATCCGATGTCGAAAAAACCCTCAACGTTATCGAAGATATTACTGGGCAAACTAATATTCTGGCATTAAATGCAGCTATTGAGGCTGCTCGTGCAGGTGAATATGGTCGTGGATTTGCAGTGGTCGCTGATAATGTACGCCGCCTAGCTGAAGAAACAAAGACCTATGCTGTTGATATTGGCAAATTAAATGACAGCTTGGTTACTAATATCAGTGGAAATGTAATAGCTCTTCAAGAAACATTACAGGGATTTGCTGCTCAGTCTGAAGAGTTCAGTGCTTCCAGTGAGGAAGTTGCTGCTGCAACTGAAGAACAAACAGCTGCTATGCACCAGATGACTGCAACGGCACAGACTTTGGCTAAACTAGCTGACAATCTCTCTGAAAAGATAGCAATTTTCAAATTTTAGAAAGAAGTCTCAGATATTCAAGCCGTCTGTCATGATTTTTCCTTTTTCTCCTTCCCTAACCTGGTTTTCTGAACCTTAGAAACCATTCGTCCAAGAGAGACTGTAACAAGAGCCAAGAGAAACAAATCAAAGAACGGCCAGGGGGCAGACTTTGTGGATTCTGGAGTATCCGTATTAGGGCTTGTGGAATAATAAATTGGTAAGTCTGAAAGATCCACAATGGGGGAATCATCATAACCGAGATTTTCCCAAAAACCTAGGTGATCAAATGTAGTTACATTAATGTATACAACCCATTTAATCCATTTATAACCAAACATACGGGGTGCGCATAAACGAAGAGGAAATCCATGATCTTTAGGTAGAAGTTCTTCATTCATTTCGTATGCTAGTATAACATCATCCCAATAGGCTTCTTCTATGGTTAAACTGGTTGAGTACCCTTTTGATGACAGATCAGCTGTTTGAAATGTAATATCTACAGCTTTTTCTCGATTGATCTCAGCTAAGTCAAGGATATGTGATAGTCTAACTCCCGTCCAATTGGCTACTCCTGTAAACGAAGTTGCGCCATTTTTGTAAGCGATACACGTCAATCGAACAATTTCGGACGTAACTGGCATCGCTTTAATTTCATCAAGTGTTAGACTCAGGGGATTATATACTTCTCCCGTTACGACCAATCGATAAGTTATTGGGTCTATATCAAAGAAATCTATCGCGGTCTTGAAAAAGTCATCATTTGAAGTAATTGGGATAACTCCCTCATTCGCTATATCTCTCTCATCGTCAATGGATTGAAAACTATTCGTTCCCATAGCTAAATTACCAAAAGCTGCTAGAAGAAAAGAAATCAATATCATAGAGGAAAAAGCTGTTCTTTTCATCTTTCTCACCTGAATCTGCGAAAAGTACTGGATTTTTTCATTATAAAGACTGGGTTACGGATATCGTAATCCTGATTTTAGATTAAATAGAACTTTACGTGAACGGATAAAACAGTCAATTCCTTTCTGAAAGCAAATCTTGTTTATAATCAGGAAGAAAATGATTATGCTAGTCAGTTTCGGTTTTTCGTCAGTATGAAGATATTTAAAGGATTTAAACAAAGAGATCTTTGAATGAGAAAATCATCCACTTTCTTAAAGTTTCTTTCATTTGGGTCTGTTCTTTTATCCCTGGTCTCACAAATGGATGTCCTAGCATCTGATCAGTCAATAAAGGAGTCAGAGGTTTATGTGGATTGGTTGATTGAATCTCCAATTACTTCAGATGAGTTTCCAGTCACCTTATTTTCAACCGCTGGGATTCATAACTATTCTATTAATACATCATGGGAAATTGTTATTGACCATCTACTAAAGATTTGTTAAGTTACATCTAATATAATTTATAAAATGTGATTTAATTGAAAAAAAGTGTTTCATTCCTAATTTTAAAGGTATTAACAATAATATTATTGGTTAATTTAACTCTAACCCTTCTGCAATCCTCAATAAATGCGTCAATCGGAACTGAGACTGGACTAATCTTTCACCTTCCAATGGATGAAGGATATGGTGATATTACATATGATCAGTCTGGCTATGGACATGATGGTACTATTTATGGAGCTAGCTGGGCGAATGGTGTTTCCAGAAATGCATTAGAGTTTGATGGAGAAGACGATTATGTGGAAGCAAACAGTCCTAATTTTTCAACAGGGGAATTAACTGTCTCCGTGTGGGTATATTATAAAGAAATCCCTGGGATGGATTATACAAATGCAATTGTGTGTCAAGATGATGCGACACGAGTTTTTCAGTTAAGCACTTTTAATGGGCATCTTGCTTGGCATCAGTGGACAAATGAACCAGATCTACTAAGTTTAAGTCCTATTGAAATTAACAGGTGGTATCATGTAGCAGTAACTTTTGATGGTTCAACACATACGTTATATGTCAATGGAGACGTTAACGCTCAACAATCAGGAAGTATATCTTTCGATATCAGTGTTCTAATCAATATTGGTCGTATGAACTGGGATTGGATCTATTTTCACGGAATCATTGATGAAGTAAGGATATATGATCGTAGTTTGGGAGCTGAGGAAGTTCAGAACCATTTTAAGGATTTTTCAGAGCTTTCTCAAACAATCATGATAGAAGATTTTGAGGATCTAGTTCCCAGTCAATCTATAGTTGGCACTGGCTATAGTACGATATCCACCACCAATGTACGTCAAGGAGAAGCATCAAATGAGCTTGGATATGAATTTAATGAATCTGAAGGGGATTTAATCGAGTTTCAGATAATGAGTTTAGAAAATCCATTCAATCTGTTGAATGCTAAGGCTCTTTCAATATGGATCTTAGGGAATGGAGTAGATTTTCGGGTGTATTGTTATCTTCTCAATCTAGAGAATAGTACAGGAATACCCCTGCCAACTAGAACTGTAGCATGTGAAATTTCTATGACAGAGATTGGATGGTTGAGATATACATTCCTAATAGACAATTTTTACACTATTCAATCTTTGGATTCTTCATCTTTCGACTTTTCATCAGTCGATACAATAATAGTGGGAATAGGTGATTGCGAATATGAACCAGAGGCTGGAAACTTATATTTCGACGCCTTAGAATATACTACAGTAGGAAAAACACCTGAACCAGAACCCGTTGAAATCATTGAGAATTTTGATGCCCCAGTAGAATTCTATTACGATGGCTGTACAATTAATCGATATACAACAACAAGCCATGTCCATGAGGGAGGTCAATCAAATGAATTATCGTATATATTCACCAATTCATACGCGGAATGGGGGAAGTTTCAGTGGTGGTATAATGACATTAAATACGATTTATCTCAAATGAAGGAAATATCAGTATGGATTTATGGAATTGGTCATCAAATTACTTTGTTTTGTTATTTCAGGAATGGAAACTGGGATGGATCTAATTTCATTGAGGATGGAGCAGTTCGGTGGGATACTATAATCAACCATGAGGGTTGGAAACGAATTGGAATAAAGTTTCATGATTTCTTTTTGGATGATTCGAGTTCATTTGATTATTCAGAAGTTATTACAATAGAACTCGGAATAGGGGACGCGCCGAGTGCACCTTGTAGTGGGACTCTCTATTTCGATGATTTTCGAGTTAAATTTGATACTTCTGATTCTTCAGCTAGAACTATAACAACATCCTCGGACAGTACTATTCCAACAATGGATACCCCTGGTTATGATATAATGATTATATTAGTCGCTTTTGGACTAATGCTTTTTATAGCAAAGAAAGCCAATCTGTAGCTACTGTTAGATCTAATTTTTCATCACTTAAGATTGATTGTTCTGCAATCAAATTAGTTAAAAACTTTGCCGTTTGCTATATTATTCTCCCCATTCTTTACAAACTAGAAAAAGAGAATAAATGGCGCTAAATTCCCCAAAAAATACTTAAAAGCCCCTGAATTGAATCAGAGGCCATTAACTCAGAGAGTATAAGTGATTTCACCGTAGTTTTCTAGCTGGATCAAAAGAGTCTCAGGAGGGGCATAAAAGTCATAAGCTTGTAAAAAGGCTTCTTTTAGTGGTTTTAAGTCATAGTTCAACTTTTTTGATATTAAAGATTCACCTGAGTCTCCTTTAGCATCATGACTGAGCACAACTGTTGTTTGAATTGGTGCTGATTCCATAAAATCACCTGAACCAATTAAGTCAAAGACATGGGTCTTTAAACCACCTGTATATGTTATTTCCATAGTCAGCAAATCCCCATCGAGTGAAATTTGCTCGAACTCAATTGCATCTCGTGGGGTACTGTCAAATAATGATTTATCAAGAGTCATTTGTTGAACTCCTCTGAAATCATCTTCTAATGAAATTAAATTGAGCTGCGATGCAGCTAACACCCCTATCCCAAGAATACTTGGTATACCAATTAATAATATTATTCCTATCCGAATTTTCATCGAAATACTCATGAATTTCACCAAGACATCCCTAAATTACCACATTCAAAATACTATACAAACGAACACTCTGTTCTAAGGTATGAAACAGGTGTTCTATTAGATAGACATTTGGTGAATTTTGCAGATGAAATTATGCTACCTTCCATAATTTTGCCCAGAAGGTCGGTTCTAAATCCAACATCTGCTTAATCGATCTCTAAAAGAATTTTTCCAAAGCTCTCCCTTGTTTCTATGAATCGATGAGCTTCTGCTACCTCTTCCAAAGGAAAAATCT
>JAEOTU010000024.1 GCA_016839665.1 Candidatus Hodarchaeota archaeon | reverse complement strand
CCATTTGTTCGGATATATGATGAAGGATTAGTTATCGTTACTTCAATCTGGAGTTCTTCTCCTACTTGTTTATTCTTAGTTTGGATTGCTACATAAGGGGCTTCTTCCGCCATGAACAAGAGTCCGTGATAGGTTTGAGCGCTATTCTCGATTACTTTGTCTGCTGGAGGATTACAATAATCCCACACTCCTCGGTGATGATAATAGCCCGTTGTGGCATTTTTGGTTGCATAGTATGCTAACGGATTCCCATAGGTTTCAAACGTAAAAGCCAGCAGTGTCCCATTCGAATACATCCAATCGTCCCATATACCAGAAGTAGCATATCCCCCTCCTCCCATTTCCAGTGAAAAGCCTGTGATTTCTTGCAGTTTTGTCCCTGTACTAATGTACAAGTCCCTATCTGTTCCTCCTAGCACTCCCCCTTCGTCTGATGAAGGACCTAATATCATCGTATAATCCATGCCCGAATGTAGGGAGATAGCCGTGATAAAATTCCGTTGTAGCACAAAATCCCGAAATCGTGCGGTACAATTTTCAGAAAATGCGTGGGGTCCATGGTAATTCCACGCGGAAGGATTATTCGAAGCGCCTGGTTGTTTCCCAAACTCGTACGCATAGTTCCGATTCGGATCGACCCCCCCTGGTTTATCGTTTCCAATTCGCCCATCTCCATCCAGATCTCTTCCTTCGTCTCCTATGAAGTTGTGTGACCCATCATACAATCTCTCCACATATCCGTCCTTATTCATGTCTTGCACTTCATATTCATCTTCCACCCCATCTCCGTCTTCATCGATTGGTCGTAAAGTTTTTCTCTGCCATGGATTCTGACTCATTAGTTCTGCCCCATCAATGTTCAGACTCGGGATCACATAAATCGCTTTAGTGTTTAGAAGGGTCTGAATTGTGGTCGAAGACTGGAAAAACTCATCGACTACTTTATCTATGAAATACAGGGCATTTTCCACGTTGATTTGCTCCTGAGCGTGGTGTTGCCCTACGATCACCACTTCCGTTTTTGGCTCCATCATTGATTCATTCGTGATTCTAACACAGTAAATTTCTCGCTCAAAATAGGTCTTCCCTATTGTAAAGACCTGTATAATCTCTGGATATGTTGTATTGAGCTTCTTTAGCTTGTTCACGAGTTCCGAATAGTTATGGTATGGTCCAAACGAAGGGCCAAAGACCACACTATCATCTCCCTGTTGATCTCCTGGAGCGCCCTCATAATCCTCCCAGATAAAGGTGTACCCTTCTCTAGTATCCCTTTTTAATGAACAGTCTTCTGGTACAGTTGAGTTGACTGTGATAACTAATGTATGGGAATTGATGACTCCTATTGAGCTTGAGAGTATAACTCCAGTTAGTAAACTCCCTATAATCCAGAGTTTATTCATATTTGTTCACTGAGTTTGATCATTTTCATTTTTTGATTTGATCCCTGATTTGTCCCCTTGTTACTTTCTAAATCTTTTTTGTATTTTTTCGCGGAGAGAGCGCTTTCTTTTTCTATGGGGTAATGCTCTTAGGATGCTCTCTGTTCCCAATTGCACTCCTAATCGGTTTTGGATGTATTCATCTGGATGTGATTGAGCAATCGTAATTGCCTTCTGCACGAGGGGTTTATGTGACTCTGGATAGTTTTCTTCGTTCAGATTCAAGGTGGGAATAATGCTTCGTTGTACGTCAACGCTCTTACTTTTTACAAACTGTTCAAGCAGAAGCAGACGTGTGCGTTTCGTCATTTCTTCACTACCGGGATATTTCTGGTCTGGTTTCACCGTAGCCCAGTACATTGCATTCACTGCACCTGCCTGTTCAAATGGGGTTCCTGTTTCTAACACACCTAAAAGATATTCGTGTACCCGTCTAGGTCCTTCCTCAAAATTCATCATGCATGGCTCAACAAACCACCTATTATTACTTGGATCAACTTCCTCTATTGCTGCACGCATTAATGGGTAAAACAGTTCATCGGAGAGGGCAGGAGTTTTTGCGGTAATACTAGAAATAAACGATTTCACTTTTGAGTCTTGTAATCCTTCTTTTATCCACTTTAAATCTTCTTTAGATGGATTTTGTAAATGAAATTGTACTTTTTCTCTGACCTCAGCTTCTTGATTGTCTAGAAATGACCAATAAAGCTCATTTTTTTCAAATTGCTTATATAGTTCTTCCCAATCTACAGTTTTATTCATGTTGTTCACAGTTCTCCATCTATTCCATCCATCAACTCGCCCTTTAGCGATATTATGCTAAATGTCGGATTTTATAATATTTAAAGTCTTCACTTATTCATCATTGCAGACTCGTGACCTCGTGTAACAGTCTTTTCTTTGGACAGATCTTGTGAGCTTATAATCGAAATTGAAACAGTAATCTTAGCCTTCGGAGAGATGACTTATGAACCAAAGTACCCAGCATCAACATCTTATCGAAAACGACCAGTCAATCTTAAAAAAACAATTACCCTTAACTAATCCATTAGACCTTACAATTCTGGAAATTCTTCGAGTAGATGGTCCCATGACTAGATTTGAGCTGGTCATGCTTACTCGGCGAGCCAGTTCTACGGTTTATGACAGTCTCAACCGATTGGTGATTAAAGGTCATGTTTTTACTTTTCCTCGCTATTCAGAACAGAATCAAAGAGGTCGTCCTAGAATTTATTTTCAAGCTGCAACGCATTTCTAAATTAGGAGCCCTACTTTGTCTCCTTCTCTGCAGAGTTCCTTGTTTTCTTAAAATGGGTGCGACATAACCATTTCCATTTGTATTTGGCGTATATTGGGCGAGAACACCCATAATTATAACATCGAAACTCTGTTGATCGTTTGTCGTGTCGTGCGGTGTCGAGCATCAGGCGTTCGTCGTAGCGGTGTACAATGGGCATCTTGGCCATTTTTGGGATGATTTGTTTCACCCCTTCCAGAATATCCTCGAATTTAAAGCTGAACCAAATCTTCCATCGCACCCATTTTCCTTTTGATTTGAGTTTTACCTTATATGAGTAATTGCCTTCCTCATCATGATATACCATACATACAAAATACCCGCTAATATCTCCTCTTATTCTCAGATGCCCACTATAGCCAATATACGTTGTTGTTCCTTTGAATGTTTGCATCTCATTTTTTTGTGCATTCGTTAGTCCCGATAAGAGGTAACTTAGAATCATTGTCTTTATAGTATCCCCATACACAATTGGATCGGTATAATATGACAGAATCTCCTCCACTCTCAGGTATCTTGGGACTGAATTTATTCCGATGCGCAAGAGCCCCAGATAATGCTTTTCTTGATCTGGGGTAAATCTATGATCTTTATAGAACCGCGCATGATCCTGGGGTGGTTCTAGTATCCGTAATTCTGCGTACACCTCCTCAATCGTAGCTTTTACGTCCACTCTGAAGGTTTCTCCCCCTGTTGTTACTAATTCGACCTCCTTCATATCACGCCACCATTTTGGTTACTTCCATAAATATCAAATTTGAACTCTAATTAAGATTTTTTAGCTAAAATTGTTGAAATTAATCGGATCATATCTTATATATTTCAGGTTAGCACATCAGAAAGCTAAATGAAGTCTCAATATATGTGTGGATAGATAAACTATGACTGAAATGAGAAATAATTCACGAATAGGAGAAGTTATGGTTAAATTACCTGCATATCGAATGCATATCACTAGTCTATATTTACTAGCTCTAGGACTAATATCATTATTCTACGGATTGAATTTTTGGACCATTGGCGGTAAATGTTGGTACTCTCCGTTTCAGTTTATGAGTATTGTTCTTATTTTCATTACTCTGATAACCATTATCACAGGAGTCATAGTCTTGTTCTGGAAGTCTCAGGCGAACATTATGTCTGGTTTCGCTCTTGGTTTCATTATCCTTATCATCCTTGTTATATTAAGCCTATACCAGGTTTGGGATTTAGATGCAAATATTCGATATTATATCCAACAAGGGATAATATCATCTTCAGTTAATCTTTGGGGATTAATACTCTTGGGAGTTTGGTTGTTTGCTCTAATTAGTCTTTTGGGTATTAATCTATTTTTGTGGATTAGGAGTAAGTAGTGGGTTTTTCTTAGCGGAGTTCAGTAGTCTTTATTTCGAAATCCTTGACAAAATGGTTGACACCTGGTGCGACCGATTTGATAATTCGTGTCTGCATTGATTTCACTTTAAAATGAGGGAATGATTCTTGGATGATTGTCTTAAGTTCTCCCTGCATCTCATTGGCTTGTTGTGATCCCTCTAATCCATGAGTGTGAATAGTTCCTCCTTTTTGGTGCTGCAAGCTGGCAAGTGCGGCGGTTAGTTGGGATTTGTCTATGGTAAAATATCCCATGATGACTCGATTTGCCCAGTTCTGGGGGGTCTTCTCCCGATTATCTCCGAGAATTGCCTGGTATTGGTTGGTCAGATTATTTTCTTGGATATTTTTCTCGAGAAACTTGTATGCATAGGGATTAATTTCAATGCCAATGACCTTCGTTGATGCATGATGGACAGCGATTGGTAGGGACAGATTGCCTACACAGGCGAACATATCGATTATTTGTTCGTGGTCTGTACTCACTCTTATCATGCGTTGTCTTTCTGCATGGTTTCCATTGGAGAATGTTAATTTTAGTGCATCTATCCAGAATTTACAGCCGAGTTCTTTGTGCAGGGTGACAGTATTTTTCTCGCCAGCTAGGATTTCATAAGATGGTTTTCTGGTGAAAGAAGTTGTTGTGCCTACTTTGTGTGTGGTTGTTCTCAGTTCTGGTAAATAGGTCAGATATGTTTCTCCTATTTCCTCCTTCCATTCTAACAGGTGTGGATGTAATTCAAAAATTCCCACTTGGCCTACGCGTTTCCAGCGTCGTGGGAGTAATGCAATATATTCCTGCGGTAGTAGTTTTTGGTCTATGATCGCTTGTTTGGCTTTCTGAAAGGGTGTTCGTCTTGCGGTCAATATTTTCTAAAACCTAGGTCTTTTGCGATCTCTCGAATACACCGTCGACAGATGTACAGTCCGTATTTTCGGATAATTGCTCTATGTGTCCCACATCTTCGACAGGTGCGAGTTCCTTTCCCGAATTTCTTTTGTGTTTCTGGCATTTTTTGCATTGTTATTCGACCATTAGATTATAGGTGTGTTTGAAAAAAGCGATTCCTTCTTCCTTGGTTATTTTATGCCTTGTTGGAATCTTATTTGATCGTACTCTCCTCCGATTTGTGCGATAACCTGGTCTTTCCAGGATGATCGTCGTATCAAATCCATGCACCCCAATTTGTGGGTCAAATCTGATATTTGGTAATTTTAGGTGTTCATCTAGTCCAAACGAGAGGTTTCCGTGGGTATCAAAATTCCTGCGTTTCACTCTGTCCTCGACTGCCCAAAACGTTTTTTTCAGAAATTCTTGGGCATTTTCTCCTCTTAGGGTTGAGAACACCGCTATGGGTTCGTGTTTTCTTATTCCAAATCCTCTTACCGATTCTTTGGCTCTCCCGTTTGCGGGTATTTGATTAGTAATTCGTTCACACAGTGTACGAGCTTTTTCTAGTTTTGGTCCTGATGACCCTACCGAAAAGTTCACACATACCTTCAGAATGCGTGGTTTTCGCATTGGTTGTGCTTCCCACTCCTTGACGAAAGCTTTTTCGGCTTCGGTCAGTGGTACTGGTTCCTTCTCTACATCTTCTTCTGGGAGTACTCTTCCCCTACGTCTCATCTGGTGTGTCTCCTGTTTCGGTTGGTATTTCTATGACTGGTTCTTCGCGGCCAATGATGAAAATGTTTCCATCTACTGTCTTTATTTCTCCCTCTTCTGTCTTTAGTACGACTGTGCGCATTTGTTGTCCGCTTTGCACTTCAATTTCTAGGATTTGTCCTACTTGTCCGATATTGTGTCCTCCCATGATTAGTGCTGTGTTGTTAACTACGAATGGATAGTGTTCTTCAATTGTTTTCGTTTCTAGGTTGAAAATGACGCTGTCTTTCTCTGAAAACTCTGCTATAGGTATTTCTTGTTCTTCTTCTGGATTTAGTGCATGATTTCGTCCATCGTGGAATGTTAATTGAATTAATCCCCCTTTGATGCTTTGTTTCTTTAGAATGCGTAGAATCTTTAAATGAGCCTTATCCTTCGTAATGGGCTGGAGTTTGAGTCGTCTTTTTCCTCGATAGGGTGTTAATCGGAAGTATTCTTCTGTTTTTGGGATTTCTAGAATATCCATCAGCCCTAGGCCAAATTTATAATCAGTTTCAATTTTCCCATCGACTTTTACAAGTTTCCTGGTAAGGATTTTTTTCACTTCGTTTAGAGTTTTCGCATATCCTAATATTTCTCTCATGACAATTCCTAGAGGGATTGAGGATTCGTCTTTCCCTCGGGTCGGATATGGTCTTATTGTGAAGGTTCCGTGTTTCCGTTTGATGGGATACGTGATCGGGGCGTTTAACCGTTTCCTATGTCGTGAACTTCCTTTACTGCCCATTGCTTTCCTATCCTCTATTCTTCTTCTAGCGCTTCTATTTCTTCTTCGCTAATGTCTTCCGCTTCGATTTCGAGGGCCATTTTTGCTCGTCTTTCCAGAATTTTCTTTCGTGATCTGTCTACTTTCCCAAACCGTCGGATGACTACATTAGATGTGTGAATGGGGTACATCACTTTTGATTTGTCCGCTTTTTCTCTTGAGATTCCGTCTACCGACAAGCGTTGTTTCCTATAATCCACGGTGAGTACTTTGCCTTCAGTTCCTACGAAATCACCCGTTGTGATGTACACGACATCCCCTGTTCGGACTGGCATCTTTTTCACACTGTATTTTTTGCGTAGATCTTTGGATAATCGTGCAGAGAGTCGTTTTGACCGATGGAAAGAGCTTGCGGTATATATTTGCTTCCTTTGTTTCGCTGGATTGCGCGTTTTATTTTTAGAACCCATTTTCCACTCGTCCTTCTCAGGAAATAATTCTTGCGGCACTAGCGATTCGTGGCCACGCGTCAGCTGCTTCTTTTGACACTGTTCCTCGAATTTCACTTCCCCGAGGCTCCCCATTTTCATTTGTTATGACTACAGCATTATCTTCGAAGAAAACCCAACTTCCATCTGCTCTTTTATAGGGTTTTTTCTGTCTGATGACCACTGCGTGGACAATTTGTCGTCGGAGTTTTGGAGTGCCTTTCTTTACTGAGCATACTATCATATCCCCGACTTTTGCCGCTGGGAGTCGTGTTAATCGTGTACTATGGCCTTTCACACTGATAATTTGGATTCTTCTGGCTCCTGAGTTATCTGCTACCTGAATGTTTGCTCCAGTTGGTAATGCTCGTGTTATTCGTCGTGTTATCAGTCTGAGTGACCGTCTTTTCTTCATTCTCTCACTCTCCTTCTTCTAGTTTCTCAATTACGACAAAAGAAACTGTTTTCGATAGGGGTTTACACTCACCAATTCGTACTCGATCGCCTGTTTTAGCCTCTATACAGGGTGGATTATGAGCGTGCATGCGTGTGGTAGACCTGCCATAGCGTTTATATTTTCTTACTTGCTTTAGGAATGACTGTTGTACTGTCACTGTTTTATCCATTCGATCTGATACCACTTCTGTTTCCATTATTCGTCCCCGAACTGAGAGTGTGCCATGATACGGGCAATTGTTATCATCACAAGTTCTTTTCGGGGTTGGGGCAATTCCGATGTGTCTCGAGTACTTTTTTTTCACCATTGACGTTTTCTCCTACGCTTGATGCGGTCTTCATGGCGTCCCTTCATTTGATTTCCATTTATTTCATATTGATGATTGTTAAGCGTAATTTGCAATTTTGCATGATCCTTTGGAATCATTTTCAATCCGTTTATTGTTCTTATTTTCCAAGTATTTCTTGTTTCGTTTTCTATCCTACCAGAAAAGATATTTCCAGCGTACTTTATTTCACATTGTCTTCCGATGACTCGACTTTTTAACAGGCTCTTTTCTGTTGGTGAGCGATCTTGGTCACGTTTCATCGCTTTCTTCCTTATTGATTGTAATGATTCGTGCAACTGTTCGTTTTATTTCTCGTACATGTCCAGCAGATTCAACAGCTCCAGTTTTAGCTTTTCCCCTTAATGTCAACAATTCCGTTGTTAGTTCCTCCAGTTTTTTCTCTCGTTCTGAAGGTGTCATTTCACGAATTTCAGCTTTCCGCAATATGGGCATGATTATCACTCTTCTAAATCTTCAGCTTTCAGTAATTCGTCATCTTCTGTTGCAGATTCGCTGGCTTCCTCCGTGCTTTTTTCTTCTTCTGGTGTTTCACTCTCTGCTGTTCCTTCTTCTTCCGTTTTGGGTTCCTCTACCTCTTCCGTTTTCTTTCCTACCTCCTCTGCGATTATTGCTTCGATTTCCTCTTCGGGTTCTTCCTCTTCGGGTTCTTCCTCTGGCTTCCCAAACACATTAGAAATCAAAACAGCATCATCTGGGAGCACTGCGTCAGGTTGCATGATTTTTACATGGACTCCTATTACCCCCTGTTTTAGTGTGACTTCCATCACGCTATCTTCCACGTATTTATCAGCGGGTTCTCCACATTTTGCCACAAATCCTTCTCGAAAGACTTCAGACCGTGCCCGTTGTGATG
>JAEOTU010000239.1 GCA_016839665.1 Candidatus Hodarchaeota archaeon | reverse complement strand
GTTTGTTCGTCAGAATATAATTACCACGACGAAAATCATTACGATCAACCCTTCCTGACAAGACTATGTTTGCTAACCGTTGACATGCTTCCAGAACGTCGAATTTTGGTTGACGATCAGAGATCAACAACAAAGTAGATCTTAAGATTTCTGTCTTTGTTGATGTATAATCATATATCCAAGCCTGACTAGGTAAATCAATAACGTTTTGCATTTCAAATTGTGCGCTTTGCATAAAAGCATTATCTTGTTTCAATTCATGAAACGGAGCTAAGATCCGGTCAAAGGTTTCAGTGAGTTCACTTGTAATGTTTCCTAAAATTTCCTGTCTTCGATGTTTATCCATGAAGGATAATCCAATCAGAAAATCCTTTTCAATTCCTGTACTAACTTCTTTAATATCTCCCCTTCCATCCGATTTTTGACGAAGTGCGGCTGTTAACCATTCTAAAAACCGGCCAATTGAATAACTATCATAGGATGAATCATAAAACACATTAATACCACGAAAAACTTCAGAGGAAGACATTTTAGGCAATAAAGCCTTAACAACCTTTCTAATCTGGCCTTCCTTAAAATATCCGTCATCAGAATCTCGCCTAAATTTTGTCCATTCAAGCTGTTCATTCAATCGATCAAACGGGAGAACGCTTTCGATTAATTGTTCTATCTGACCCGAAACAGTGGATGCTCCCCGACGTTGCCTTAGAACATCCTGACATAATAAATTAAGTATTAATGCGTCCGTAAAGATATTTTCTTTTCGATAATAAAAATTAGGACCGAAATACCGCTGCTTAACTTCATTAACTGTACTTTTGAGATCGTAAAGTTCGGTGTATGGCCACAGAACTTGCCCGAATAGCTCTGGTATTGCATCCCTGTGAGCAGTTCGGAGAAATAATGATCTTTTCTGAAGAATATATTCTCTTAAATTCACAATCTCTGGGTACAGAGACTTTATAGCTGGATTGGAGCTTTGAAATACATCTTTCCAGAAGCTTATGTTCTCTTCTTGAATATGATACCTTATTTGATATTGTAATTCTCGTAATCGGTTTTCTACATCTATTAATTGATCTGTAATTGGAACAACAACAGGAGCAAGCCATTGTTGCAACGTTTGGTATGATTGGAAAAATTTTTGAACTGTAAGTTTATAATCTTCAAGTTTCGAAGGTAAATTTCGTGCAGCACGAGTGATATCAAGTTGAGGGAATAAATATTCTAAGCCTACTTTTCCCAACTCTTCTTCCAACTGGTCTTCTATGTTTTCCAGGTTTATCGTCATTAAGATCGTTCCTCCACTTGACGTATTTCGTCTTCTTCCTTTAATAGCTTTATAAAGTCAAATTGCGGAGAAATTAGATCGTTTATCAATGATTCAATGATTCCTTGCTTTTTAATGGTAGCCAAAGTCTCCCCTGAAAAAATGAGTTCAGTTGTTTTCAAAGATAAAATTGTAGAATATAATTGTTTAAGATTAAGTTCTGGCCCCAACATTTGCATTGCTTTTTTTCCATATTGTCTTGTGAGAGATTGGGGAGTATCCGTAGTAGCAGCCAATTCTTTCCGTAAGTCCCTGTCTTCTGATTCTTGTAGGATAATTCTTACTCGAGTCTCCATCTCTTGGAAATACTGTTCCCCTCTTGGCACCAGACGATTATAAGGTTCTCTAACAATTGTCTCAATATCTTCTTCTGCATTTTCTGATCCGAGCCTCTCAAAAACACTAGAAACTGCTTCCAAAACTTCACTCTTGATATCTTCTGTAAGAACAAACTTCTTCATACTATTAATCCGTTTATTTAAGAGCATACGTGACTGGATTTTCCCTCCAACTCCTTCAGGCTCTGGAATCTGTTTGCCAAGATAAGATAATATTGATTCAATCATTGTAACTCCTAATTCATGACAAATATATCTAGGAGCGTATTCTGAATGTTCAATCAAGATATTTAACGGTGATTCGCCGCCAATTTCAGAAAAAAGTTCATCCCGGGAATTTAAAAGATGAATTATCTCACTTTTATATCCAGAGAAATCCATTTTACTAGCATATTCATATTTTAACAGGCTCACCAATCGTTCTTTAATTGTAAACCACTTATGGAGCTTAATAGCTTGGAGTAATGCTCTTTTCATTACATCTTCGTCGTTAAATTCAGAAATCAAATCAATTTTTGCCTCTACAATATAATCCTTAGCTTTAGTATCAAAATCTAGTAAGTTTCTCAACCAAAGTTGAAAAATACGCCTCTTATAGAACGCCTCATCACCTCCTCCTATGTGTTTCAGAAGAAAATTCTGTGATAGAGTGACCTCACGATTTCCTTGACCAATAAACGGTCTTGTGTCCTCTCTCCTGCTCTTTTTAACAAACCTTTTTACAAGAACGTTGTCCGCACTGTGAACATCCAACAACAAATCAATAACTTCTAGAATTTCTGCGTCAGATAGGATGAATAATCTATCCTTAATAATATTAAGCAGACCATACATTTCAATTTGACATTTTCCAAATTTTTTCGCACGATCCTCTGGGCCTTCGTACTCCTCCTCAAAAATTACTACCTTTTTTTCAGTTAAATCGGGATCTAGATTCCGAAGTAACTCTCTTCGGGCCTCAGGATAGAGTGTCTCTTCGTATTGATTCGAGAATAACGAGGTTCTAAGTATAAAATCAAGCTCTTTTTCTGGGAGTGGGAGTAGGAATTTAATACTATCTGCGAAGTAACTAAGTTCCCCATACCATTTTCGTATTTTCGTTTCATGTGATTCTATTAATCGTGATATAATTTTCTCTCTAACAGCTTTTGCGTCCCATGCATGGACGGAATCGTCACCCTTAAAGATAGATTTCTTATATGTTGCGGCTTCTGCAGTACCAACGTCTAAAGGGTATCGAATATAATAAGTTTCACCAAAGACTTGACCAGGCCAAGTTTTATTAGCAACAATTTGTTGCCATTCTGCTTTGGCTTCTTCAAAAAATGCCATATCGTCTCTCTCAAAGCTAAAAGTCTTTTATACTGTTCGTTTCTATAAAGGTTCCTTTTCATTTCTTTATAGAATACCAATCAATCTGTTTAATACATTTGGGGCTCAATAGATTGAATTTAAATGTACTTCTAAATTCATGAATCTATTCAGGATTGGTAATATCAAAATATACTTTTGCAAATTTAAAGAATTTCTAATTGATAATTCCGAACAATATCGACATATTACTAAGGGGATTCTTTCCTTAAAATAAGACAGTATTGATGGCATCTGTTTCCAACCCAGGCATAATTCACACCGAGCGCAACTAAAGACTTGTCATCTTGTAGCCAGATTTTTTCGTCTTTGAGGATCCAAGGATGCTCCTTGTC
>JAEOTU010000238.1 GCA_016839665.1 Candidatus Hodarchaeota archaeon | reverse complement strand
AAGACAACCAAACGCCAAATGCTTCCTTTAACCCACCCTTCTCAACGTTGTCAGGATCTAAAGTATTAGTATCATCATATCCGATCAAGTTTGCGGTTGGGATGAGGACATTTTTTGCAGCCCTGTCCGTTGGCTAATCCCCCAGCAACAATTTCCGATTGAACTCCCATATAGTTCTTTATGGATGCTGTGACACCATAAACAGAATGTGATTTTAAGACTGGCATGTTAATTACTTTCAACCTCTTTTCGTATCCAGTTCCATTCCATACGCCTTGTTTAAAGCTAATTTGAGTCTCAAATTCTGTTTTGAACTTTGGATAAGAGACATAGATTCCCGTTTCAGGGTCAGCAGAATCAAAGAGAATATACCCGTCGGTCGAATCTCCTTCAGAATACTCATCAACACGATTACCTCTAATTTGTTGCCAATCATAGGTTGAAACATTGTAAATAGACGAGAACATGTTAACTACATCTTGAGTTGACTGCGAGTGATCTTCAGCATTGTTAGAAGCATAATTCATACTTCCACGGCCTTGACCGTTGTCTGCTACCACAATCTCACCTTCAAAACCGTCTGGATGGTCAACAATCGTTTGTATAAGCTCTAACAGGATATCTGTGTTGGTTCCCCCTCGTTCAGACCACTGTGAATTTATCTTTAGTAAAACCACGTCATCCTTTGCAATTAACCCCTCAGATCCCTGATTTTCCCCTACAACTCTTGAGTTATAAAAGAACATCTCGTTTGAACTCATCAGATTTATTAGTTCACTGATATGCGCGTTTGTTCCGTTAACCACATAAATGTCTGATGCTGGAAAAACTGTTGCATATTGAGGTTCAAGTATCAGTTGCAGTTTCTGTGAAGGATTAGGCGTAAGTGTTCTCAAGAATAATCCACCGCTGATTACTCCCAAAATTAGTATTGCAAGGATGATTATTCTATTTCTAGAAATGAAATTCTTCGGTTTTGTAAAGAAGGGGTTAGTGATTGATAATGGAATAAAGGCACCTAGTGACGTTGAGAAGTTATTTAGAGCTACCTGCTGACATGGATATGCTAATCTTGAAGGTCTTGTGCCCGTTCGGAAAATTAACCATAAAAGATTCAATAGAGTAAAAATAAGGAGATTGTTCTTTAGCCTCTTTTTGTTAATATTATTGAAAATTGATAGAGGAAAAGGAAGAGAACGATCATTAGAAGTAGTCTTGAAAAATTTCGCGTTCAACGGGCATAGTTGGTTTTTCTCATGTATCAAGATTATCAACTACATAAATTTCCTCGGGGTGTTTAGATTGTTGGGGTTAGCTTTTAATCTTTAACTCCTTTTGAACGTCTTCCCAAAACCAATCTTTCTTGTATATAGGATGAATTCGTTGTAATTCCAATATTTCTTTCTTTACTGCTTCAGTGAGTCTAAATTTTTTATATTTTGGGCATTCCTTATGAACAAATGGTTTACCAGTAATAAAAATAGGATAAAATATACAATAAAGGGGTTTATTGTTTTGATGAATTAGACAACAGTTATCTTCAAAATAAGGACATCCTTGATCAGTATAAAAAATCCCTCCATCTTTAACTTCTTTGTATCGGTCTTTATATTCCTTAAAAAGATGAGTTTCTTCTGGATTAAGGATGATATAAACATCAACACAGCACTCATTATCATTCTCTCCAATACAACCATGGCATACGTTTGTACTACTCATTTGATCCCACTATTTCATTCGTCCATCAAAAAAACTCATAATTTGCTACGTAATCCATCAACGAGAAATTTTAGCATATGACTAATTTTGAGATTCACATCATCACGTTCTTTGTCTTCAGGTTGTGGTTCTTCTTGATTCACCATTTCAACCCATTCGAGATATGATTTTGTTAGTATTTCCTGAATCCCGTATTCTTCAATAATCCTTTCTACTTCTGGAAGAAATTGAGAGTGATTGCTATACCATTTCTCTGTTTGGTTATCTTGAAAGACAATCAACGGAGATAATGAAAAATGATTTGCTGAGGATTGAATAGATTCTGGTGGTTTATCTCCTATGTAAGGTGCAAGCATGAGTTCAAACTCCAAAGTCTTTCCTGAAAAAGTAGGTGCTGTAGACTTAAATGTGCTTGAATAACTTGGGATGATTTGTTGAGCATGTCCAGTCCCATTAGTCCAGTGATGGAGCATTTTCCCATAATAAGTCCCAAAGGGGTTGATACGAATTTGTTGTCCTTTCTGGTGTAAATCCCCGAATCCTTGACCTCGTATTTTTATAGGAGTGAAAGCGAAGTTTGCAGCTTTCAGTGAATTAAATCCGACTAACAATCCTTGTTTTTGATTGGACATAGCCATCCAACCATCCGAGATGTTCGATACAAAACAGTCAATATCTGCATTTTTTGGATCAACCTCAACCATATCTAAATCAAAAAAGGTTGTATGACCAAAAAAGTTATGTTTCCAGATCCTGAGATAGTTTTGATTTTGGCTAACTATACTAGGTCTAATTTCACAGGGGATAATTTCTTGCCATCGGTCATCATATTCTGTTTTTACTCCATAAATATTACTATCACTAGTGGATGTTCCTCTGATATCAGGAATTGTCATATGAACCGTAATGAAGACCTGAGGAATCTGAGCATAAATTTTCAGGATTTTTTCTGTGATAACTTCTAGATTATCAATCATTTTGAATTTACTAGTAATTTTTACTGTAGCCGAAAAGTTGTTACTCCCATCTTGTAAAACTTCAATATTATCAACTGACGAACGATACTTTTGTGGTTTTTTTGGGTTACCAAAGACAATTGCTGAGTCCAAGAAATTTATAGAACTGAATTCTTTT
>JAEOTU010000237.1 GCA_016839665.1 Candidatus Hodarchaeota archaeon | reverse complement strand
TAACAACACCTTCGTCTTTCGCATGGATAATTTCCTCTAATCTTGCGGGAATTTCACCTTCAGAGCGTCGATAGATGATATCTACTTCTCTTGCTCCTAATCGGAGCGCGGTACGAGCACAATCCATCGCCACATTACCTGCTCCTACTACAGCAACTCTTTCTCCTACAATTACTGGAGTATCATAATCAGGAAATTGATATGCCTTAAGAAGATTAACACGGGTCAGAAATTCATTAGCAGAAAAAACTCCAATTAAATTCTCTCCGGGTATTCGTAAAAAATTAGGCGCTCCTGCCCCAGATGCAATATATACTGCATTAAATCCTTTTTCATTTAACAGCTCATCCACAGTTATTGTTCTTCCAATTAGAATATCTGTCTCTAATTGTACTCCCAAAGACTTTACATATTCAACCTCTTCGTTCACGATCTTTTTAGGCATTCTAAATTCTGGAATTCCATACGTTAATACACCACCATATTCATGAAGAGCCTCATAAACAAATACCTCATGTCCGTAACGTGCCAGCTCTGCTGCACAGGTTAAACCTGAGGGGCCAGAACCAATAATCGCGACTTTGGTATTCAATCGTTCCGAAGGTTGTATTTTAGGTCGTTTTCCGTGATCTGCAACAAATCTCTCTAGAGCGCCTATAGAGATAGCATTCGGATGGATACAAAATTCCTGACATTGATTCTCCTGTGGACAGACTCGTCCAGTAATGGCGGGAAGACTGTTAGTCGATAAAATTATTTCTTTTGCTGCATCAATATCCTTTTCTTGAAGTTTGAGGATGAATTCGGGTATTCGTACTGCAACAGGACAACCCTGGATACATTTAGGCCGTTTACATTGCAAACAACGAGAAGCCTCTTCTAACGCTTCTTCTTCAGTAAAACCTAAAGTGACTTCGTTAAAATTTCGGACTCGTTCTTCGGCATCTTGAGAACCCATGTGAATTCGTTGCTTCTTGACCCTACTTCGTTTTTTACCCGTACTCATATCTTAATCTCCAAATTATGGTTTGTCCGCCATTTTCTTGCTCGATATTCGCTCTTCATAACGATAAGCCTGCGATCTAAGCGTTAACTCCCCAAAATCTACTTGGTGACCATCAAAATTGGGACCATCTACACATGCAAATTTGGTTTCGCCTCCGATATTCACACGACAAGCGCCACACATACCAGTACCATCCACCATTAACGGGGCT
Organism: Candidatus Hodarchaeota archaeon; assembly: GCA_016839665.1. Next base: position 3,431 of record JAEOTU010000237.1, on the reverse strand, counting down.
AAGCTAACAGTTGTTGGAATGTTATATTCCTTGGTAAAGGCACATGTAAACTTCATCATGGGAATTGGTCCTACAGCTACAACATGATCGAATTTTCTACCTTCTTCTACGAATTGCTTTAATAAATCAAGTCCAAATCCGTGATGTCCCTCCGTTCCATCATCAGTGGCAATATGGAGTTCATCACTTGCATCGCGCATCTCTTCACGGCATATCAAAAGTGAGGAGGTTCGAGCTGAAATTATACTTACAACATAGTTGCCTATTTCTCTTAATGCTTGTGTTTTTGGTAAGACTGGAGCCACACCACAACCACCGCCTAAAACAGCAACTGTACCCCATTTTTTAATTTCTACGGGTTTCCCGAGGGGGCCTAAGAGGTTAAGAATATGATCACCACTTTTCATTGTTCCCATAAGCTTAGTACTTTTCCCCAATTTCTGAAAAATCAGTGTAATTGTACCTGTTTCTTTATTGTTATCTGCAATGGTTAAAGGGATTCGTTCTCCTTTTTCTTCTATTCGAAGAATAACAAATTGTCCTGGTTGAGCTTTTCTGGCGATCTGAGGTGCTTTGACTACCCATTTTACTATTTCTGGTGAGAGATCTTCTTTTTCAATGATAACACTTTTTCCTTCAGCAAATTTCAGGGGTACTAATGATTTTTCTTTGATTTCTTCCTCAGGTTCCTCCTCTTCTTCTTCCAGTCTCGATAGGTAATTTGAAATTTCTTCTGCCGCTTGAATTCCCTCAGCTGCCCCAACACCTACTATCGAGTCTCCTCTCGTAGCACCACCTACAGCAAAAACACCAGGGATGTTTGTATCTTGATTTGAAGAATTATTTAGAATCATTCCTTGAGGAGTAGTCGTTAAACCAGCATCCTGGAATAACGCACGGTTTGTACTTTTACTGCTAAGAATCAAGACCATTTCAGTCAAAATATGGTGTTGTTTTCCATTCTTACCTTTGAGGAGTGTTCTTGTGAGTTTATCTGTTCCTTCGAAGAACACAACTTCATGAGAGTATAAAACTTCCACAAAACTACCATTTAATCTTCTCATAAGTGCAGGATGAGCGTTGATTTCATCACGAGATGTGATTAGGTAAACATGTGCCCCCAGGGCATCATAATGAAGTGCATTTCGGACAGCCCAAGATGTATGGCCTATAACTGCGACATTCTTCTCTGTATAGTCCCCATCAGGAAGAGAATAATAAATTCCTTTGTCTTTAAACTTTCCTTCTCCAGGGATATCAAGCTTTTTTGGATGAAGCCCAGTGGCAATCACTACCGTTTTTCCCGCATATTCAAATTCTTCTGTAAAGAATTCCCCCCTTGTAACTTGAGTAAAGACCCGCTTTATAGGATCATTGAGTTCGAGTTTGCTAACTTTCTCAGCATACTGTATGGTTGCATGATATTTCGCTTGTTTGGCCATTTTATCCAGTAATTCTTGACGAGTAATGCTAAAAAAACCAGGATATCCATCCACAGCCATACTAGCAGCAGTAGCAGCTCCTGAACTTGCTTCTAGGACAAGTACATGGAGACCTAACTCAGCAGCTCGAATAGCACTAGAAAGACCAGCAGGCCCACCTCCCACAACTATGACATCCCATATAATTGAACGCAAAATATTCTTCTCCAATTGATTCAAAGTCAATTTGGAAATAATAAATACTGATTAGAATAATTGAGTAAAGACTAAAATAATTTTGGTTCATTACGGGATAACTTTTTTTCAACTATTTTAGAAATAGAGTCCAATTATCTAAAAGCAATACTCTGAATTTCGGTAACTAACGGTATAAAACTAATGGCAAGTCACTGTTTAGTGAAATAACTTGTGAATCAATCCTAGAATAAAAATACTTATGAAAAAAGCCTTTTATCACTTACAAATCTACTTTTCTTTTAATTTGAGAAAGTTTTTGTAGTTGAAAAAAACACAGCTTCCTCAATAACCAATATATCTAAAATTGTTATTTTGATTATATAAGATAGAAAAATCAGGAGAATTGATGGTTATCAACGACTTGTTTGATATAAACATTGAAACAGCGACCAGTAAAACAACTTTTGGCTCAAAAGTCGGTCTAATTGGATTTTTTGTATGTTCTTTTGATGTTACGAACGGACTCCAGATCCTCTATTCTGTTCCAGCAAAATTGCGGAAAGATCCAAACGAAACAAACATTTTGAAAACTCACTGCATTTGGAAAATTGAGAAAATACCGCTTAGAGTAGACCTGAAAATCTCTGAGTTTATCTATTCAGCTTTTCATCTTCATGTTTCCTCTCAGGAGGAAGCCTCTACAACGATGGAGCGTCCCCTCTATGGATTAGTTATTAAGAAATGGAAAGATATTCATCCTCTGCCTGCAAATGCCTTTTTGGATTTGAAAACAACTCTAGAGTCGGAAATAGGATCCGATTTCGACTTTTTATACAAAATTAAAGCATTAGAATCAAACCCAGTAAAAAGACGAAGGTTAAAAGAATTATCAAAAAAAACAACTGAGATTGAGCTTCTACTAAAAAATAAATGGTTTGAATTCGTAAATCAATTTAGCGTAGGTATTGAACCTTTGAGTACGAGTATTGTTACTGATTTTGATCATGTTATACCATCGGTAGAAACAAGTTTTTGTGCTCAGAATTATTTTAAACAAAAGGTTTCAATGCGAATTTTATCACAAGAGGATGAATCTCAATTATTGGTGGTTTTAGTCAATCAAAGCGAGAATTTAAATGACGTAATAATCCAGATATCCAAAAGAAGTGAGTTTTTTGGCGAGACTGTTTGGGAGAAAGAGCTAGAAAATTGGCCCACTAAAGAGGATTTGATTCTAGAATTTCCTAAAACAGATGTGATTGAAAAATATTTAATTAAAATTAGTAGTATGAGTACAACGATAGATATTAAATCTCTTGAGGTTGGCACCACAAGAGATTATCCTTAATAACAATTTTTCACTAGCTACTAGTGAAAACAACGAGAGTATCCAATTGTAGTTAAAGCCAAACAGAGCAAAAACATTTTAGCACTTCAAAAAAAACGATCAGCAATAAATAGAGCATTAGTCCCAAGATCTAATTTGTCTCCTCTTAGTAGAAAGGACTTGTCGAGTCATGAATCAAAGTAATATCTCACCCACTTCAAATACTCGTCAATCAACTATTGATGACTCGTATGGTTTTTTTCTCTATTTTTTTGATGAAATTAGAGGGCATATCCCCTTGTTTTCATATCCAAAAGAGTTATTGAATGATGAAAATGAGAAACAGATAATCTCGATACACAGTATATGGTGGCATCAAGATAAATTCCTAGAAACAGATAAATTTACTACGATGGATCTTGAATTGAGGGGTGTTACCTACTCTGCCACACTCGTTCTTTGTAAGACACGTAGAACAAAAAGAC
>JAEOTU010000236.1 GCA_016839665.1 Candidatus Hodarchaeota archaeon | reverse complement strand
TTCACATTCTATAGCAGGGTTCGTGCCTGGACTTACGTTTACATATCAGATCAAGGCAATTGATAAAATGAATAACGTCAATATTACCTTACTTGAATCAATATATATTCCTGATGAGACTCCTCCTATATATAAAACGTATAATTACTCCGAGGAGTTAATTAATCACACTGCGTCAGAACTTTCTTTTTGGGCTGAAGTAGATGATCCCTTTGGGAATGTTGCAGGAGTAAATATTTCAATGGACTATTTTGATAGTTCTCAATGGTTAAACTGGACAAGTGATATGAATTATAATGGATCGCATTATATTTATTCAGTTCAGTTGATTTGCAATAATTCTTTTAGCTATAGTTTGAAAATCTTTGATGAAGCTCTAAATATCGTCGAAACTCCTGTATTAACTCGAAAAACATTAAACTTCTTCCCAACAACAGCGATAGATTTCGGTACAGAGTTCAATGTAGTAGAACTGAATCCTGGAGAAGTAAGATTCTGGATCCGAATTAATGACACTTTTGAGGAGCATACTTTTGAAGATCATGAGATTAAGCTATCTATCACAGACGAAACGCTTGGAATTTCGATTTTAAAAGAGGAAATTATGAATTCAAATGGAACACATCATATTTATAATTTATCTATTCCGTATGGACATAATTTCTCTTATATCATGCAGGTGATTGATGATGGGGTCCTTGGAGGATTTTATGACCCACAGCAATACTCAAATTTAAGTCAAATGCTTGACTACTGGAAACCAATACTCCATTCAAGTGGAATTGACCAAATTAATGAGACAGCTGTAATTGTTTGGGCAAATATTTCAGATTGGGGATCAGGGGTTACACACGTTCTCTTAAAATACGAATTTGTACCTATTGTAAGTAACGGTGGAAAAGGTTCCCAAATTAATACTATCGAAATGAGTTTCAATGGGAGTATGTATATTATTGAATTAACCTTTTCCGATTCTGGAACTATAAAGTGGTTAATTGAGATTTTTGACATAAGAAATGCATTTGTCTCATCTTTAAACGATTTTCCGTTTCTTTACCAAGAAGAATCACCATTAAACTTGGTTCCTATTGTCTTACAAATTGCAATGATTATCCTTGGGACAGTAGGGGTATTAGTTGTTTTATTCTTTGCAGGAATCACAATTCAGAGAAAAAGAAGCGTTAAATATGCGAAAATTAAAGACATTGAAGATAAATTATCTTTGATTTCTAATATTTACTCAGTTTTAATTAGCACCGATGTCGGCATTCCAGTATATTCTGTTACAAATGTTTTGTTCCAGAAAGATGGAATGTGGGATGACACGCTTAGCGGTCTTACTGTTGGAATTGATTCATTTCTTCAATCTTTCCAATCTGATTTTATGCGACAGGTTCAGGAGCAAAGAATAGAATCAAGTATCGTTGCTGAATTGGATGAAAATATTCGTATCAGCGTTATTGAGCAGCAGCAATTTCAAATCATGATCGCAGCATCACCAAGTTATCGGATATTTGTATTTCTCAAGCAGAAACCTTCAGATTTTGCAAAAAAGACATTTTATCAGGCAATTAAGGGCCTTCAAAAAGAAATATATATTCCAAACCTGGGTGTTGTTGATGACGCTTTATATGGCCCTCAAATGGCAACCATTCTTTGCAAGTACTTCCCTACTGCTTTACTTTTGCCTTTTATCATTGATATAACCAAATTGAAAAAATTTGATGAAGATTTAAAAAGAGGATTGGAAACAGTACCTATTTCTAGAGCAGGGATCAATGCACTTAAACGATTAGTTGTTACTCAAACATCTCTCAAAATTGATGGAATAAACCCTCAAGCAGAAGTCAAGTTATTTGATGAAGCATTGGAGAAAAAAATGTTGGAGCATCCTGGGAAGATGTTATTCAACGATGCAAGGAATATTATGACAAAACTTCTCAAAATTCCATCTGAAATAATATATGATGCTCTTTGGATAGGGTGTTCTCCAGATGTGGGGATTATTAAATCGTGTGAAGGTTAAATTCTTTAACATTTCATCTCTTTTATAAAAAAAACATGATAAGAGCTTCGTTTGTATTGAAACTGCTTTAATCAGAGTAATTCGAACCTACACTGATGATCTATTAAGAATGCTCAGAGAACATAAAAATAAAAATGTTAAATCCAGAATCTCTTTCAATATATAGATATCCCACACCAATAACAAATATAAATGTTAATAAAAACCGACAAGTCTATTATACGGGGTTTATATTTTAGATTAATTAACAATTGACCAATTGTAAAACGGAGCAATGCTTAATATTGGTTATATTCGCGAAAATATGCTTATGTGGAGATGGAAAGGTGGGAAAAACTTCATTAAAAGATAAGTATATAGGTCATGGCTTCCAGGGCGATTATTTACCAACACTTGGGGCAGATTTTGTTTCAAAAGAAATTGGAATAACAAGAAAAGCTGAAACAACAAAAATAAAACTTCAAATCTGGGATCTTGCAGGTCAACCATCGTTCGAACATGTTAGAGCACTCTACTATAAACATGCGGTAGGAGCTTTCTTAGTTTTTGATGTCGTTCAGCCAGATTCATTACAAAATTTAAAAAAATGGATGGAGGAGCTCAGTAAACATTCTGGGTCACCAAATATTTCTGTAATCGTACTTGGCAACAAAATTGATTTACAGGAAGAAAGTGATAATTTTGTTGATGCTAAAACAGCCAGAAAATTCATTTCAGAACAATTAATAGGTAATTCTGGTCAAAGAAACGAAAACATTACTTATTATGAAACATCAGCAAAAACAGGCGAAAATGTCGAAAAAGCTTTTCATGAACTAAGTTTAAAAATTCTTACCAATTATTCTCCCTGAATTTAGCTTAAATAGGATAAAAACTATCAGTTCTTGGAGGATTTAATTGACATTTTCATCAGAAGTGGTTCTCTTCCAGATGTAAAATCCATTCTTCATTTGAAGGATACTTTCTCCTTATCCAGAAACCTGAACTAGGAACGAAGCAAAGCAGAAAGATCTCATAATCCTTTTTTCTTCTTCACTTCTTCGAGGATCTTTTCTACGTCGTTATCAATAGAATGAACCGTTTTCTTATCGTCTTTGATTTCTTGGAGGATTTGGTCGATATCCTCATCAGATTCCGTCCCTATTAACAAAATGTCGTCAGCAGATGGCACATATTTCTTAAATCGCTTTAATATAATTCGCCGACTAGATTCAGATTTAATCTTCTTAGAATCAAGTATTTGATTGGCTAATTGGCCAAATTCTTTCATTTGCTTGGGTTTACTAATTTTTTGTTTGGGTAATCTTTGGGTCAATAACTGAACACTCTTTAAGAATTCTAATTGAACGTCCAAATCCAAAGTCTTAGTCAACTGATTCTTCTCTTCCTCTACTGCACGTTTACTACCACTAAAGTCAAGTTTTGAAAGCTTTTCATCATATTGTTGATGGTATTCTTGTTCAGCTTTCTTGGAGGCTTCATATTTTTGTGTGAGCTTTGAAATGAGAAGCTCCAATCTCTTCTGAAACTCTTCTAAGGTAAGTATTTCTTTCTGACCACTGATTTTACC
>JAEOTU010000235.1 GCA_016839665.1 Candidatus Hodarchaeota archaeon | reverse complement strand
TTATTCGTTCTGCAACAGCTGAATTTGCAGCAAACGATGATGGTACTGTCATTGACGAATATTATGACTTGTATTCTAATTTAGGGAAAGGAGAAATAGGCCTCATAATTCAAGGCCATCTGTATATTATGGATGAAGGAAAAGCCCATAATAAAATGGCTGGAATCGCACACGATTATCATCTGCCTGGTTTAAAGCGAATCACTCAAGTTATTCGAAAAGCAGGGTCGGAAAATGCTGTCGCTGCACAATTAAATCATGGAGGAGCACAGTCAGTTAGTAAGAAATCTGCTTCTCCTAGAGAAGAAAAAGATGTTAAGATGATGACCGAAGATGACATTGAGAACGTAATAACTGGCTTTCAAAAAGCTGCTTCAAGAGTTAAGAAAGTTGGTTATGATGCGATCCAAATTCATGGAGCTCATGGATATTTAATAAGTCAATTTCTTTCTAAGAAAATGAATCAGAGGACTGATTCTTGGGGTGGAAGCTTGGAAAATAGAGCTCAACTCCTCTTGTCAGTCTACGATGCGATAAGATCAGCTGTTGGCAGCACATTCCCATTACTAGTAAAGATGAATGGGTCAGATGATCCCTTTGAGGGGTTCCCTGTGGAGGAAAGCTCTCAAGTCGCTAGCTGGCTAGCAAATAAGGGATTAAATGCCCTTGAAATTAGTGGAATGAGATCAACACGGACAGTTAAGATCGAAGAGGAAGGATATTATGTATCAACAGCAAGAAAAATCAAAAAGCATATTGGTGACATGCCCCTGGCTGTAGTAGGAGGGCAGAGATCGCTAGCTGATATTCAAAAGCTCCGTGAGGAATTCGCAGACTTTGTTTCGTTATGTCGGCCCTTTATCAGAGAACCAGATCTTGTAAAGAAGTTTAAAGAGGGGAAAAAGAGAGCTGACTGCATCTCTTGTAATAAGTGTTTCAAAGCACCAAAAATCGTTGCCTGCATGGAATTGGCTAAGGACTCGGTGAATTAAATGTGTCAGTGGTGTATTGAGCATACAGCCCGAAAAGTGTGGTATTTAGAACCATCCAACCATTCTATGGGAACAATAAATAGATTTCAAAGATTCTGGGATTGGCACATCGATATGGGGATTCTCTATGGTACAATTGATGATATTTCGCAAAAGGAAAAGCCTTGGAGATTCCCTAAAAAGAATTTCTTTAACTTTTATGCAAAAAAAATCCATGGCGGGCAAGTTATACCATCTTTGGACGAATCATTAGAAATTCTCGAAATGAGTAATGATATCTATCTCACTTATTGTAGTTGCAGACATTCAACACACTCAGAACATCCAAAATTGTTCAAATGCTTGTTATTGAATAATGATGCTGAACAGGCACGTCGGTGGGATGCGAAAGCTAAAATCAAAGGAAAACCAACGATTGGAACATTCGTTGATCCCGAAGAGGCCAGAGAAATCGTCGTTGATTCGAGGAAAGAAGAACAGTGTTTTCAAACTGTCCTCTGGAAATGGCCTCCCCGTGTTGCATGTTTATGTAATTGCGATCAGTACTGTGCTTCGTGGTGGGCTCCAGAGATTGAATGGGGACAAATTCCCTCGTTCCATCGTTCTAAAGTAATTAATAAGGATAAGTGTGATCAATGCGGGATATGTATAGATCTTTGCCACAAGAAAGCACTTACACTTACTGAAAATGGCCCAGAAATGGATGGAGCTAAATGTTTAGGCTGTGGTCTTTGTGTTGAAAATTGTTCTCAGAATGTATTCGAACTCGAGCCTCGTGAGGTTATTTTCGACCGTCAAGCAGGGAAGGAAGTGAATTTAGTTTCAGAGTCGCAATAATCAATAATCTCATCTCTTCAATTCAGATTATTTATTTTCCTTCTTTTTGACTGTACAATGTACTGGTCCAGATTGTACTGTCATGTAACAATTATTACAACTCTTACAAAACGCTGGAGAGAGATCACCACTTTTCCAGCGATTTGGTAGGTCTGGTTCATGAATCAATGGTCTAGACATTGAAATAAAATCAGCAATTCCATCACTTAGAATTTTGTCTGCAGATAGTGGATTTTTCACTCCCCCCATTAGGATAGTTGAGCAATCTTTCATTATCGGTCGAATTTCTTTGACAAATGGTAGAAAATAATTTTCATCTTCTGGAGACTTGATTCTGATACTAGGATACTCTTTTCCACCTCCCAATAATGATTCTCCCATTCCTCCGCTCGGTTCGATTGCATCAAAACCTACATTCACGATATTTTTCGTAATCTCTTTTCCTTCGTCTAGTGTCATACCACCTGGGACGAAATCTCCCACTTGTAACTTGATGATAATAGGAAAGTCTCTTCCCAACTCATCCCTAAGTTGATCATATATATCAATGACTATCTTCATTCGTTTCTCAGTGTCTCCTCCAAATTCGTCATTGCGCTGGTTGGAGTAGGGAGAAAGGAAATTGCTCAACAAGTATCCGTGAGCTGCATGTAGCTGTACCATATCATACCCGCTTTCATAGGCTCGTAAACCTGCACTTACGAAATTGCCAATAGTTTCCCTGATCTCATCTACTGTTAATTCTCGAGGGATCTTATCAACAATTTTATCCGCTATTGGGGAAGGTGCAACTGGTTGATATTTAGGATGGGTACCTTGTCGTCCTGTATGAGCGAGTTGAGCTGCAATTTTAACATCCGAAAACTCATGGATTGCCTTAACTAGTTTTTTTTGACCAGATATATATGAATCATCATACAAATAGGAACCACCCTGGCTAATTGTATGGCCGATTTCGACAGCAATAAACTCCGTAATTATTAAGCCAGTTCCACCACGAGCTAGGTCGCTATAGAAGTCTATTAGTTGATCAGTAACATATCCATCTTTTGTTGCTCTTCGAGTGTAGGTTGCCGAACGAACAATTCGATTTTTAATCACAATTTTTCCAATTTTTCCTTTACTAAAGAGATGAGTTAACTCCACTGCATTCACTTCCGTGTACCAACTAGTGGATTTCTTTTTGGAATTGAATTAAAGCACTAGGATAAGCATTAAGTAGTTGAAGTAGTAACATTTATCTTTGTCACTCTTTCTGACCCTGAAGAACCTCCGTTATTGGTTGCTTGGCAAGATGGGAAAAACTTCCAAAACTCAGCTTCAGCTAATATTTATAATCCTATCAGTAGTATTTGTGAGTTCACTGATTCTCTTGATTTTTGAAACGATTCCAACCTTAATCGATCAAGAATATTTACCATCACCCGATTTAAAAGGTCATCTGCCACTAAGCTCCGCAATAAATCAAACAAAAATGGCACAAGATCTCAGAGACCATAGAGTTGAAATTAAAGATATTGCTCAAATACTCTGGGCACTCCAAGGGATAACTCATGGTCCTAGTTTTCGAACTGTTCCTTCCGCTGGAGCAACTTATCCACTCGAGATATTCCTCGTTCATTCAGGAACATCAACTTTAAGTAAAGGTTGTTATAGTTATAATAATCTAGAACACCGACTTGGTCGGGTTTCTTCTTCTTATAATACAACGTCACTGTTGTCAGCACTCAGCGGTCAAGATTTAGAAGCAGTATCAAATGTAAGTAGCATTTTCTTTATACTTGCCGATTATAAGAAGACAACTAACAGATATAGCTCTTATCATTATCTTTATGATTATAGAGGAGTTCAATACGTACATCTTGAGGTTGGACATGCTATACAAAATTTCCTGTTGCAACTTACATCCTTGAATCTAGATTCACGAGTAATAGCAAATTTTACATCACCACAAATCCAAAATTTTTTGGATACTACTTTAGAACCATTAGTAGTCCTTCCTGTAGGGATAAGTGGAGAAACTTCTTCTAATCGAATAAAATTCAAGCAATCTAGTTCCGGTAATTCCGAGGAAACCACTGTTGAAGAGGCTATTGCAAAACGAAAATCCGTGAGAGACTATCTAAGAGGAGAAATTCCACTCTCAGTATTTTCAGATTTATTAAGTGATAGCACAACAATTCCTCATATAATAGGAGATAATTCCCAATTTGACCTCCGTTTAGTAGTTGGTGAGGTTGATGAGTTAGAAAACGGTTCGTATTACTATTTTTCAGAAAACAATTCTGTAAAGCTAATATCTCAAGGCGATTTTCGGTTTCCCCTTAGAGCTGTAGGTTTAAACCAACCATGGATTGAAACTGCTCAACTAAATGTTGTTATCTCTGTAAATACCTCCTGGATCAATCAGCAAGCTGATTCAATCTATTACCATAGGATAACGATGTTTCATGTAGGCATGATGGGACAGAATGTATATCTAAAATGTGGAGCTGAAGGCTTAGGAACAGTTGTTATTGGCGCTTTTTCCGAAAGTGGAACAGCTCAGCTGCTAAACATTACAGACGCCTTTACTCCCATCTATATTATTCCCATTGGTTTAACTGCTGAGTTTTTCGAAGAAACAATAGATGGTCAACTGGCATTAACTGATCTGGCTAGGCTTAGCGGTCTTCTATCATATATACCCTTCTATATCAGCCTATATCTATCACTTCCTATGTTGAGAAGACGGATGACGAAGAAAATGCGTTGGGTACATTGTATTGTCGGATTTGCCCCGTTTATTGGAGTATTTTTTCATTTCATGGTTATTCACGGTCATGTTCAAAATCTTTTGGAATTTCTAAGCATAAGTTCTTATTTTAATGCTTTTATCAATTATATAAGCGATATCTTCACATTCCCCACCACCCGATATGACTTAGGCATGCTGTTAGCGAACCTATTGATACCATTCGGGACTATCGTTGTGATAACAGGGATGCTTTTCGCTTTTAAATTGGTTAAACAACGAAAAATAATGAGAACAATTCACAAATATGTTATTTTCATCGCCATAGCTTTTGCTATTATACATAATTCATTAAACGGAACGTTTTTTGCCAGTAATCCCATAGTTTTTGTTTTATTGAATATTATAGTTATTGATCTCTATTTTATCTTGTATTTCTCCTCTGATTTAGCAAAAATCTTTCACCAAAGAGAAATTTCGTATCAATAACAACCATTAGTATAAGACATAATAAATAGAAGAACATATCGTAACATGGTGAATTATATATTGGGGTTAAAAGATGAAAAATCAATATATCCAACGCTATGAGAAAAATCCTATTCTAACAAAAGAAGACATCCCGTATCCAGTTGAAACAGTCCATAATGCCGGTGTTGCTAAATTCAATGGTAAATATATCATGCTATTTCGCTCACACCGAGCTAGTGGCCGATCAATAATTGGTATTGCTGAAAGCAATGATGGCTTTAATTTCACTTCCCGAGAAGAACCATTTATGACACCTTCAAAAGAGGCAATATTCTCTGAATATGAGGAATTTGGGGTCGAAGACCCACGCATTACTCCCCTCGAAGGAGTTTATTACATAACTTATAGTGCCTATTCCAAACACGGTGTTCGTATTGGTCTAGCAAGAACCGAAGATTTCGAATCTGTTGAAAGATTCGCTTTCATCACACAAGCAGACTATAGGAATACTGTAATCTTCCCAGAACAAATCAATGGAAAATATGTCAAACTCGACCGGCCACATTCAGATATCAGCCCTTGGTCAATCTGGATCAGTTATTCCCCTGATTTAAGATATTGGGGTGATTCTAGAGTAGTAATGAAACCTGTTACCTATCACTGGGATGAAATGAAAATCGGACCTGGAGCTGTACCAATTCGAACCAAAAAAGGCTGGTTGAGCATTTATCATGGTGTTTTTCCTACAATGGATGGGTGTGTTTATCGGTTAGGTGCAGCGTTACATAAGCTAAACGATCCAGCTACAGTCCTAGGAGTGAGCGATCAGTGGATTCTCCAACCTGAAGACCCATGGGAAGTAACAGGGTACGTCCATAACGTTGTATTTTCCTGCGCGGCTGTACCAGAAGATGATGGCACATTAAAACTGTATTGGGGTGGAGCTGACAAAGTGATGTGTGTTGGAACGGCTGTAATCAATGACTTAGTCAACCTTTGTCTGACTGACTCCCGCGATCCGTTATAGATATTTTCTTGGTAGATTGAACGGTTATCGCAAAAATTATTATTCCAATAATAATGAGAATTCCCACTCCTAAATACGCGTTGGAAAATCCTATACTACTAATTGCAAACCCACACAAAAGTGGTCCTAGTGAATGACCCACATCCATGATTGAAGATAAAGTTCCCATTGCAGAACCACATTCTTGTTCTTTACTGAAATCTGAAACCAAAGCAGAAGTTGAAGATGTAGAAATAGCTATCCCAGTTCCGAAACCAAGAGATGCAAAACAAAAGATCACAAAATTTTGAAAAAGCCCAAGGAACAGAAAAGAACTTGCGCAAACCATTAGACCAATAATTATAAGAGGTTTTCGCTCCCAATTATCAGATAATACTCCCATGAAGGGTTTAATGAATATTATCGCACCAATCTGACATGCCATAACGAAGCCTATCAGTATTGGATCCCATAATAATGATTCCATACGTTTTGGTAAGAACGTTTCAAATGCCCCGATAGCAAAGAATACCACTGCTTCCATCGAACTAGTCAATAGGATATTACGATTTCGGATAATTTGCCACAAACTACTCGGAACCGTCTTAGGAAAATGACGTGGGTACGTTCGATTAGAATCCTGCCGAGAAAAAGTTAATCCTAATAATAGTGCTATTATACCAGAGAACCCACAAACTAGATAGACCACAAATATTGATCCTGCAGATATTAAGAACCCTGCGAGTAAAGGGGCTATTACACGCCCTATCATGACAAGAGATGAATAAATACTCATTTGTCTTGCTCGTTCAGATGGATAATGCGAAGCAATTAATGATAAGATTACTGGACCGAAAATTGCTGTTGCTAAACCATGAATGAATCGTACTGGGACAAGCTGCCAAGATTCTGTCACAAACAGATAAAGAAAAGGCGCACTAGCGAAAAATAATAATGAAATTTGGATGACCTTAATCTTCCCCCATCGATCCGCAAGGGCTCCTGCTGGTGCACTCAAAAATATGCCTGGAATCGGTCCAATTGCAGCAATAATCCCTAATTGCCATTCTGTTGCACCCAGTTGACTTGTAAAAAGTGGTAAAGTAGGGTTTTTTGCCATCGTACTACCAAAAATTGCAATCATTCCAATTAAACATATGAAATAGAAAAAATAGGGATTTTCTGATTCCATCAGTAAGTACGTCCGTTCAAAAGATCTTAACTGCAAAACACTGCAATTTTATCCCTACTAGGCCATTCTTATTGTTTGTTCATTCCTTTAGCTTCAACATTAGTACCAAAATGTTCCTGATAGAAAGCTTTGCGTTCTGCTCGTGTCATACTCTTCGTTTTAGACGCGTGCTGTGTCATAAGCCTCTTATATCTAAAAAAAGATAATAGAGCATCATATACACCCATTTGTTGTTGAAGAGTATCATGATCGTTTGAACAGATCAGAGGGGCACCAGTAGCAATTGCTTCTAGGCCAGGAGCGATGGAATTCGCATCTTCTCCACCTGTGTCTGCAACTCTGACAACTTCCGCGTGATCGTGTAAGGCTGGTTCAGTTAGTTCATATTTTCTAATAATTGCGTCAAATGAACATTCATTTCCCTTATGACCTAATTCAGCTCCTTGAATATCAAATGGAGTACCTCCAACAGTATTTGCCACTCTCTTAACATCATTTGTTGGGACAAATAAGAATTCTGCATCCTTATCTACATATCTTCGGATTAACCAAGGGCATGCGACTCTATCTACATGTACAAAGTTTCTTGTTACCCAAATCATAGACTTAACTTCCTGCCTATATCTTATTATATTTACACCATAAGTATATCTGAAAATACTCTAAAGAAATAATCAGCTAATTTTTTTTTCCTAAATGATATAAGAAAATACAGGAAGAATCAAACATGAAAATAAACATTGAAACTATTCCTGAGTCCGAATTAAGGGAAAAATATAAATCAGAGGATAATTTAGGATTTGGAAAAATACCTACAGATAGAATGTTCATCATCGAGTATAGGAATGATGCTTGGCAAGAACCTGCGATAATCAAAAAGTTGGAGCCATTATCCTTAGATCCCTCAGCAATATGCTTACACTATGGACAGACTATTTTTGAAGGTCAGAAAGCTTATCGAAACGAAGATGGGCATTTGAACTTATTTCGACCTGATAGAAATATTGCACGGTTTAATAGGTCTGCTAAACGCATGATGATGCCAGAGATTGATCCAGAAATCTATATGACGGGATTGAAAGAATTATTAAAATTAGAGAAAGATTGGGCTCCAAAATCCATTGGATCTTCTCTCTATATTAGGCCTACAATGATTGGAACGGAACCTGGTTTGGGTGCACGACCATCAAACCAATATTTATTCTATATAATTCTATCACCTTCTGGACCGTATTTTCCTGAAGGGTTTAATTGTATTAAGATATTAGTGAGTGAGAAATACATTAGAGCTGCTCCTGGAGGAACAGGTAATGCCAAAACGGGTGGAAATTATGGAGCTAGCTTTCTTATGACTAGTGAAGCAGAAAAATTAGGGTTTAATCAAGTTCTGTGGCTTGATGCGATACATAAACGGTTTATGGAAGAAGTAGGTACAATGAATATTTTCTTTGTCTATAATGACGTCATTCATACTGCACCGTTGGATCCTGGGACGATTTTAGCTGGTGTGACTCGTGAGAGTGTCATTCAAATAGCTAAAGACTTCGGATACACTGTGAAAGAAGAAATGTTATCAATAGATGATCTCATTGAAGGAATTTACAATGGAAAAGTCACAGAAGCATTCGGAACTGGGACTGCTGCCTCAATCGCTCCAGTTGGTAGCCTTTATTATCAAAACAAAGAACATGTAATTAACAGCTTTCAGATAGGTGAGAAATCAAAAAAGCTTTACGAACGTCTTATAGGGATCCAATATGGTTTGATAGAGGATCCTTATGATTGGATTGTTAGGGTAGATTAAAACTGTTTATGATTAAGTAGCTTCATACTGAATAGTTGAGGAGACGCCTGTTTCACAGAATTTTTTTCCAAAAGCAGTAAAAATCGCATTTTTTCCTCTAAATCCAGAACAGTGACAAGGGGCAATCGTTTTAATGGGAAGTTTCTTTAATTCTTGAACTGTTTGTGTAAGCCTGTTATCTGATGCATCATGAAGGTGAAGTCCTCCTACGATTCCAACTATTTTACTGGACCCCGTTAATTCTATTGCTGAGGAAACGGTGTTTACGATACCTGCATGACAACACCCTGCAAGAACTACAACAGAATCATCTGCCAAATGAAAAACAAGAGATAAATCGTCTTGGATTTTATCTGGAATTTCTTCATTGTCTTTCATTGTTGTAATTTTTAGAAGATTTCCAGATAATTTTTCAAAGTCATTTTGACGCGGAATTTCACCTGTTGTCATAATAGATCCGTTGAACTTATGAGAAGACGTTGTTGTTATGAGATCAGCATGTTTTTTAATGTCCTCTGACGATTCAAAGAATTCTTGAATACCCACGTCAATAATTTCTCCTTTATCAAGAAAAAATTTTGGTGAAAGAGCTTGAGGATGACATATCACAGGGATTCGCTTCTTCGTTAAAGCTATTGCTTCTTTTAATCCTCCTACATGATCCCAATGACCATGACTCAAAACAATAGCATCTACTGTAGTAAGATCGGCCTCAAGCTTATTGACATTGTTAAGAAATGCAACAGGAGAGGGGCCAGTGTCAAACAGAATTTTTAATTTTGAAGAATCAGTAAAAAGCACTTCCGCAAGAGCAGAGAATCCACTCTCTCCAAGAGTTCCCCCAGGTCCAGAAATATTTTCTACAAGTATTTGAATTGCTAGTTTCTGAATACTCATCATTTCACATCAAATAATTTTTTCAGTTTTGTACTAGATAAGTTCCCTTAAGACTTGACAGTTAAGATATAAGGTTAAAAGACTCATGATTAGGATTATTAAAAAAGGCTTATTCTAAACGCTTCGAGAAAAAACCTTATTGAAGTTAAAACGAGTACGATGCGTCTCATGACTATTGAATTTAAAGAACCAAATCCTGATGAATTATGGATTATTCAACGAGGGAGTAAGCGTCGGAGTCTCTTCTTTATAATAATGGGTTCATTGTTTCAAATTTTATTTGTATGGGCTTATTGGAGCTTTTTAGACACAACGGGCCCTTGGGCATTCTTTTGGCTTGGTTTGATAAATAGTGAGTTTTTTCCTTTTACTTCCTTGTTATTTCTATTTGGTGGAGGGTGTTTTTTGATTGCTATACGAGAAGCGGGATGGATTGAGAGCTGGATTGTTAAGAAGGAATTACTTCCAAAAACACCAGGATTGGAAAAACGTTGGCAACTTTTCAATTGGATTAAGAGTAAATCGATTCCAATAGATCAAATCCAATCACTTCGAATTCATACAATTCCACTTGATGCACTAAAACTCTTTAATCGTTATCAACTTGAAATTGATTACCAGGTTTCCATGGATTCCCCTCTTTTAGAGAAAAATGTGCTTTATACTGATGAAAGTAGATTAGCTGGAGCTACAACAATACGATTAGCTGAAAAAATTCGAGAAATATTAAAGATGACCGAAGAAATCGAACGAACTGAAGCTCCAATAGCAGTTCAGGTGAATTCTTTCAAGAATCAAAAAAAAAG
>JAEOTU010000234.1 GCA_016839665.1 Candidatus Hodarchaeota archaeon | reverse complement strand
GCCACCAAGTCTTACCAGAGGAAGGGTTGGTTCCCCCCAACGTAGTGATCTTAGGGTCTGATTCTCACACAACCACTCATGGTGCATTTGGTGCTGCTGGAATACCAATAGGTCGTACTGAAACAGCCTCTGTATGGGCAATAGGAGAAACTTGGCTTAAAGTCCCTGAAACCATGAAAATAACCTTTGAAAACCCCTTACCTAAAGATGTTTATGCTAAAGATATTATTTTAGACATTATTGGCCACATATCTGCAGATGGAGCTACATACAAATCCATTGAATTTTATGGAAAGGGAATTGACAAGCTGTCTATTAGTGATCGGATGACAATCAGTAATATGTCAGCTGAGGCAGGAGCAAAAGCTGGAATATTTCCAGCTGACAAAGTTACTGATGATTGGAACAAGCAGTTTGATTTTAAATACGAAAGACTGGCAGCTGACGAGGATGCAAATTATGAACAAGAACTATCTTTTGATCTTGCAGACTTGACTCCAAGGGTAGCACAACCTCATAAAGTCGACAATGTTGTTCCTGTGGAAGATTTACCAAGAACTAACATTGATGTTGCTCTTCTCGGTACTTGTACCAACGGGAGAATTGAGGATCTCCGAGTCGCTGCAGAGATTTTAAAAGATAAAAAGATTAGTCCTAATGTCAGATTACTTGTTTATCCAGCTTCAAGAAAAATACTTCATCAAGCAATAAAGGAACAGATATTAGAAATTTTGATTGACGTGGGAGGACAAATAGGAGTACCTGCTTGTGGACCATGTCTAGGTGAATACGGTGGAACACTCGCTCCGGGAGAAAAAGCGATTTCTACCGCAAATAGGAACTTCAAAGGAAGGATGGGAACAAGAGATGCCGAGATATATCTGGCTAACCCTGCAGTAGTCGCCAAATCAGCAGTTGCAGGCTACATTACCAATGAGGAGATTTGAAAACGATGAAATTTGAAGGAAGAATTTGGATTTTTCCCGAGGATGACATAAATACCGATATCATTTTTCCTGGGAAATATACCTATGAACCCCTGACACCAGAGCAAATGACAGAACATGCTATGGAAGATTATGATCCTAATTTTGCAAAACAGGTATCCCAAGGTGATATTATAGTTGCAGGGAAGAATTTTGGTTGTGGAAGTAGCCGTGAACAGGCGGTAATCTGCCTTGCAAAAGCTGGCATAAGTTGCATTATCGCAAAATCGTTTGCCCGAATCTATTACAGGAATGCTATAAATCAAGCCCTACCACTTGTCATCTCTCCAGAATGCTCGGAATACGTCATTGAAAATAAGGATGAACTTGAAACCGATAAAATATTTGTAGATTTTGATATAGGAATTATAAAAATAAAAGATAGGGAATTTGAATTTCCAAGGTTGGACAGTCAGGCGTTAGAAATTTTTAAAGCCGGGGGATTAGTTGAATACACACGAAATCGTTTAAAGAAATAAGAATCTCAAAAATTAAGGATAGAAGGAGACATCTCACTTCTTCTCCTTTTTGGGTGTAATATCAATAAGCTCATACTCTCGAGAGCCGATACCTTGTGCATGAGCAGCTGAAAGTTGAATCTCAGCAATAATTGGTCGGGAATCTTTATCCACAAAAATACTAAAAACACCTAATTTCAAGCTATCAGGTTCCATTGCTTCAGGAATAGGATCAATTTTTCCTTGGGGATAATCTAATCCAGTTTCTGCTGGGGAATCAGGTATCCCAGGTGCTTTAGTCACAAGATCAACACTTGCCTGATCAATCGCGATTGGATCGTTTGAGTATAAGATCCCCTGATCAGGAACTAATAGACTTCCACCTGCACTCATACAATCGCAATGACTCGTAATATCTATTGCGATGTTAATATACCGAAGTCTTTCTTCCCCATCACTGTTTATTCCTTTCACTACTCCAGCTGCGTTGTCCATCATTCGTTCTACTTGCTCAACACTAGGAATTTGACGCTTTACTGCGAAAATGCGTTTTTCTTCTAACTCCTTTGGTGGAATTCCAAAATGACACTTCGCAAAACACATAGTACACGCTATACATTTGTCAGGGTAATGTACGATCTTCTTATTCTCATCTAATGAAAGAGCCTGTGTTGGACAAATCCTGATACATTTTCCACACCCAGTACAATTCTCTGGTCTTTTGACATAAATATTGTGTCCACCACCCCAATGAGCTCCACCCTTTCCCTCATTACCAACACAACCAATTCCCAATTGCTTAAGAGCGCCCCCAAATCCTGCACCGTCATGTCCCTTAAAACGTGACACAATCAAAGTTTTATCCGCTATTCGCAAACCCATAGCTAGTGCTACATCTTTAATGTATTTCCCTTTTTCGTTGTGTACTCTGAAAACTTCTGTTCCTACAATCCCATCGTCCATAACAACGGGTGCATTCATAGATCCAATATTAATTCCATTCCTATTCGCTAAATTTACAAATCCAGGGCCATTCGACATTGTTGCTTCTTTGTGTCGTTCATCCCAGAATAAACCCACTCCTTCACAAACCCATGGTATTCCCCCAGCTTCGCGTACTAAATCCACGACTTTTCTAATGTACATTGGCCGAAGATGTCGTGTTTGATTTCGACTTCCAAAGTGAGTCTTTATTGCTATTATTTCTCCTTTTTTGATCCAATCCTTTAATCCAACATCTTCATGGTTCCATAAATGCTCTAAACGATCTATGAGCGAATCTCCCATTCCCATGCCTTTTGTATTAACCATAAACACTTTTGTTTTACTCATGATTTTCACTACACCATTTTATTCGAGATTTAAGTGAGAAAACCTGTGCTTTGACGTTATCTAGTTGTAGTTAATTAATTTTTTATCAAAATAACAATAATTAATTAAATATAGAAACATTTGAAGGGTTGATTTCTGAATTAAAAAAACACCCAATTTGAAAGTGAGAAATTATGCCAAACCTTAAGATTGAAGTAATTAAGATACTAGAAGCAGGAAAATGCAATTTTGGACATAATAAAGGAGATACATTCGATTACCCCGAAGATAAGGGTAAAATTTGCTCAGCCGCGTGGCACACACTGTATCCTTACCTTAGTGGACTACAATATGGAGCAAGCTATCCATGGGAAAAAGACGATAATAGTATTACCTTATGCTGTCCTGATTACAAGAATCCTGTGGTGTTCAAGATCATACGGAACGATTGAAGCGTAGGACAGATGTCCTCTATAATCATATAGATTTATATCATCGACTTAATGAGGATTAATTCTCATAATATCTTATTAACTTTCTCTTTTCTTAAATCTAAACATTTTTAACTTTTTGAATACCTACTGAAAGTCTTTAATACTGTCAGTGCCTAGAGCTCTTGTGGTTAAGAAGTTTTTAACGATTAGAAATTCCCACAAGTTACAACTCGAATTTTCAATAATTCAGAACGAGAAATTTCAAACAAAGTGAGTATCACTAAATGTTAATCACTCGTACAGAACAGATCTGGGTAAAACCGAACAACACCCTCTCGTGGTTCTGTCATATCTCAAAGAACCTCTACAACGAAGGAAATTACCTTATCCGTCAGGAATTTTTCAACAATAGCAAATGGATTCGGTACAATTCTCTATATCATTTACTAAAATCCTCTAATAATTATCACCAACTTCCAGCTCAAACAGCTCAGCAGGTGTTGAAAATCCTTGATAGGAGCTGGACATCCTTTTTTAAAGCTATTAAAGCGTGGAAGAAGGATAAGTCAAGATTTAAAGGGAGACCGAAACCTCCTGGATACAAACCGAAGAATGGAGAGTTTATACTGATCTTTACGAACCAACAGGTGAAACTAATAAATTGTGTCCTGTTTTTTCCTAAAAAAGTAAGTTTTAACCTAAAAACTAGACTTCATGACAAAACAGACATCAGAGAGGTACGAATTATCCCAAAAGGGGTAGGGTATGTGGTAGAAATCATCTATAAGAAAGAAATCCATCCGAAAATCTTGAATAAAAATAATATCATTGCAATTGATTTAGGAGTACGCAACCTCATAACTACGGTCAATAATAATGGCTTTAAACCATTTGTTATTAAAGGTGGGGTTGTAAAATCCATTAATCAATACTATAACAAGGAACGAGCTCGAATTCAATCAATCTATGACCGCCAGGAAATAAAAACAGGGAAAGCTATCCAAAAATTAACCACCAAACGCAATAAGAAAATATATGACTATTTCCACAAGGCTAGTCGAAAAATTATTGAGTACTGTGTACTTAATAACATTGGAAAAGTTGTGATCGGGTACAATTCCGATTGGAAACAAAACTGCCAGATCGGTAAAAAGAATACGCAGAATTTTGTCACCATTCCGTACTACAAGCTAATTCAACAATTGGACTACAAAGCCACAGAGCAGGGAATAACGGTCATTAGACAAGAGGAAAGTTATTCGAGCAAGTGTTCTTTTTTGGATAACGAACCAATCGAACACCATGGTAAATATCTAGGCCGAAGAATGACTAGAGGGCTATTCAAATCTCAAAAAGGCATTATTATTAATGCTGATGTGAATGGTGCCTATAATATTCTGAGAAAAGCATTCCTGAACGCTGTTGACGCTGACAGGATAGAGGATGTTGGGTTACATCCCACACGATGGAAACTAGCTACGGTGACGAGCTAGTTGATGACCTCATGTGAACAAAATTGATAAAAACCTATTCAATTTTATTAACCTGGGTATAATCGCTTATCTATAAAAATCACTTTTAGGAAAGTAAAATCTAGTGCCTCTAGACAAAAAAAAGTTAGACGCATTATTGGACGAGATAAAGGACCTAAAAGAAACACCTGTCAAAAAACAGAGAACTTTCATACACCGGACTCCTTCTACAACCAACTTAACTGCATCCCCAGTAAAAAGAGATTTTTTATTAACTACTGAAAAAAACGCATATTTCCAGATTAACCATCATTATCGATTGGTTATGTTATCTGTTGATAATACTGCAACAGCGTTAGAAATCTGGATAAAAGGTATTTTGCCATTATTACTTGTACGACATGGTATAGATCAAGAAGAATGGGAAAGAATTTGTGATCTAGGGGATAGGAATGCAGAACTTGAGGAAGAAATAACCGAAGATTGGAAGAAATTCTTTGAGAAAACTATCCAACAAGGCTTAATCGACAAAGAAATTTTGACAATAATCAATGAGGGAAGGAGGAGAGTAGAAAAAATGCGTGCAGATCATTAATCTCCTTTACTGCACTTAACTAGTAGAATCCTCATGAAAAATTATTGATAGGGTGAAACGGTGGAGATTACGTCTTCATAGTCTATTCCTAGTTCTTTTATCTTCGCAATGGAAGGACAGCCTTGAACACTCCAACCTCGGCGCTCGTAAACAGCATCTTGAAGCTTTTTATAACGGTCTTCTCTGAACTTCCGGATCAAACCCATAGTAAATAACATTTTAATATTAAAGAAAACATTATCCTATTGTTCTTAGCAAAGAAATTGTTAGATGGACTTTCTAAATACTAGTTGATGATTACTTATTAATGCATAATCAAGGAATAATGTCACTTTACCTTTTTCTATTCCTCGTAATGGTCAATAAACCGAAACTAAACAATAATACAAAAAATTCTAAACCATTCGTACTGGCCACAATGTTTGAATTCGAGTTTAAGACATTAATTGATTCTGTTATCTCTGAAGTTAGGCCAGATATTTGTGAGGAGCTACTTGAAGATGTTGGATCTAGGATATTAGTTTCTGATGTCACAGGTAAAGTAGATAAACCATTCGTATCCTTAAAATAGGTTTTCAGTTTAATAATATGGCCCTCTTCAATATTCAATGAGTCTAATGTGAAAATGTTTAATATTGTATGGAAAAGATAGTTATTATTCCATATTAATTGTAATGATTTCGTTAATGGATTGTAAGTGATTAATGGATCATAATTAAATGGATTCAACTTAATATCTGTGATTATTGGCGTTCCATCAGAGCTGTTTATAATTATTAAGTGAAAATTAGTAACATCAGAATATTCTGTTACTGATACTGTCGTATCAAAGACCAACCAGATATTATTATTGAAATCAGTCGTTGCAGAATTCCTAAAATTAGTTCCCTCAAATTTCCCTACTTCAATTGTATCTGTTAAATTTTCTCCTTTATAATTAAATTTTTGAAGCTTCATTTCTACCCATTTTGGACTATTCGCAAGATTACTTTCCCGGTGATCTTCTAACCAAACTAAAATTAAATTCTCCTTATTATCTAAAAAGAGTTTAGGATGAAATTCATAGTTGCAATCTTCAAAATTAACAACCCATTCAGATATTAAATCTCCACCTAAGGTAAAAGAAATTATTTTCATATTACTAGAAGGATATACGACATAAATGTGACTTGATCCAAGAACAAGGTTTGGAGGATTTTGGGTGTGTACTTTCAAGTCTGTTTGATTTTTAATTATATTTCCCATAGTATCTAGAATTAATAATGTTGCGTTATTTGTTGCCAAATAAATAGTCTTGTTAAAATACTGCAGAGTGGTATACTCATAGTTTCCTTCTATAAGTATTTGGGGTTCAATAAGAATTTCCCCATTAGAGGAGATTTTTGCATATTTTATTCCAGTATTTTTTATTCCAGTAAATCCAGTATAGTTATACTGGTCCCAATAAATATGAATATTATTACTCTCGTCTGCTACAATATTGTTAGTGGCGTCAGCATAAACTTGAATACCTAAATAAAGTAATTTAATTTTGACAAAAATTAATGAACCATTCCTAGATAATTTGGCAAATGAAAAGTACCTTTCGTATGACGAAGAATTCCAATCTTCCCAAATAAGCCAATTATTTCCCTCATAATCTATTGTTTGTGCATACCTATTGAAAAAAATATCATACACAGGAATTTCTGGTGTCCAATAGTCGTTTAATACTACTGTAAAATAAATTGTTTTATTTACTACTTCTGAAGTTGTTGAATGAGTAGCGAAGACTTGTAACTTATTTGAACCATTCCTAGCGTTAATGAACACTCCATCATTTGTAAATTCTATCCTTGGCTGATCATTTAAACTATATTCCCACTTTTTAACAGGTTCAAATGATGAAGTGTTTAATAATAAGTAATCGGAATAGTATGTTGTATTTTCGAGTGTAAGAATAAAAAATTCAACCTCTTGAGAACTAGATTGGATAATTTCTGTTGAATTAGTTGATTTCACACTAATGGTTGAAAGTACTATAAAAATGAAAATGATCATTGTTTTAGTGTTGGACCTCAATTTTCTAACTGTTCCAAATATACTTTCATTTTTAAATTTTTAAGCCTTTACAGCTATGAGCTGGAATTCTAAATCATACTTTTTTTTAAATTTAAACCTTTTTTTTCCATATGATTTCACGTCAAATGAGAACTCATACGAATAAACACCAGGGTTAAATACTCTAACTGACAAAACTAAGAGGATCTTCAGTACAAACATAGTATCATCGATTTTTATCCTTAACCTCTTCTAGCATCTTATCAGATTCAACTTCTACTTCCAAATAATTATATTTCTTAGATATTTCTCGCGCTTGAACAAAGGATTTGAATGAGTTCAAGACACTCCTTATTGAACGGTTGGAATTCTGTGGTACAGATTACTATTTTAACGGTACTTACGGGCGTAAATGTTGTGGTGGGTTCAATATCAATGTTAAATTTATTTGAAATTCCACTTAATTGTTAGAATTATTGATGGGGAGAAATAGTGGAGAGAACGTCTTCATAGTCGATACCTAACTCTTTAATCTTCGCAATGGAAGGACAGCCTTGGACACTCCAACCTCGGCGTTCGTAAACAGCATCTTGAAGCTTTTTATAGCGTTCTTCTCTATAATTCCGAATCAAGACCATTTTCTCCTCAGTAGTTTTTCCAGAGGGATCTTCACCGATTTCTTCCTTTAGTTGCTTATCGTACCGGTTTGTTCGACTCTCATATTCTTCCTTTGTGACTGGGCCCATTGCACGATATGGAAGATTGGAATCGCTCTCTCTAAGGCCCTTACCTTGTCGTACGTTGAGAATTCGCTGAAAATTATACACTCGTTCTGACATTTTAATAAGATCATCAGGAGAAGAAGTTCTCCCAGTTACTCCACTGAAGTACTCTGCATACCAATTAACGTGTTTAGGAATCTTGGCACGAGCATCTGGCAGTGTCAAAGGTTTCAGTGGGTTTCCAGTATTATCAGGGGGCACTACGTCATTCCAAGGAAGCTTGCATAACCCATTCAGACCAAACCATGTCCTCCAGAAAGGGAACCATGCTAGAGCTTCAGCTTTGTCTTCAAACGTCGGAAGATTGTTTCGTACCATATCTTCAAATATTAACCAGGCCTCATCATGTTGTGGTCCTTTCAAAGTTAATCCATATCCACCCTGTTGAGCTAATGATTCTTTGGTAACATATTCAGAGAATTCTAATCCTTTATGTTCCATACCAATGTCTTGCAGGAATTGTGGATCGGCACCATATCTTTCAGGAAAAATTTTCTTCATCCCAACGATTCCCTGACCGACAACAGCTCCAAATCCTTCACCACGAGCCATTTGATGAATTAGTTCTAAAGCTGCTTCCGCATTCCCAAAGTTCAGTTCAAGTCCTCCAGTGATTTCCTTGTTTAAGACTCCCGCTTCGAAGCATTCCATTACGAAAGCAATTCCCGTACCCACTGAGATCGTATCTAGACCATAAGTATCACAATAAAAGTTTGTTTCTAAGACCCAAATGGGATCCCACACACCCCAGTTTGATCCACAGCCTGCAATTGTTTCATATTCAGGCCCGTCCACGTTCACTTCTTGGCCCTTAAATGAACCTGTTAGTACCTTATGTCCTTTTGATATATGACTACAAGCAATCGTACAACCAATCCAACATCCATCAGTTCCTTTCCCTGTATGTGTATAGATTTTCCGCATTATTTCCCGAGTGTACGGGAAATCTTCAGGTTTTAATTCCTTATTCTTATGAGACCCAAACCGAAAATTCTCAGTGGGTAATAGATCATACTCTTGCATGATCTCAGGCAAATGACCCGTACCTACTACTCGCATCTCATTTTGTTTGGGGTCATTTTCAATAATCTCACGATTATGTTTCTTTCCAACATTCTTCGCCATATCAGAGTTAGATGGATCATTTATTTTCGCATCAGCCTTAGGAGAACGACATACAAGTGCCTTTATACGTTTATCGCGAAAAACAGTACCAATTCCCCCTCTTCCTGCTTGTTTGTAGCTAGCCCAATCTCGTTTTCTGTTAAACCATGAAAAATTCAAGCAACCCCATTTAGTATGCTTTGCTCCATTCCCAGTTGAAACAACACTAACACGAATTTTCTCCTTATCCGTCGAATCCACAGCGTATTGTTCAGTTAATTGCTGGGTTAACAGATGTGATTCATCAGGGATATTCTCTGCCTCTTCAACGCGGACGACACCTTCATCTCCGTTGATAAAGATAACAACGTCTTTTGATGCCTTTCCTTGGATTTCTACCGCATCAAAACCCGAAAACTTTGCATAAGGCCCGAAGTAGCCACCTACGTTACTATCAATTACGATTCCTGTTAAGGGGGAGATTGTTGTGACAATAGACTTACCTGATCCAGGATAAAAAGTACTTCCTCCTAATGGACCAGAAGCAATGCAGATAACATTTTCAGTATCATCCCAATTAGTTGGCCGGTTTTTGGGTAAGGAATTCCACATCAACCACAAATCGAATCCCTTTCCTCCTACAAATTTCTCCTTCATTTCCTCATTAACAGGCTTAATCTTTATCTCATGAGTCGTTAAGTTAATATAGAGTGTTCTATTTGCATAACCTTTTTCAACTGGTTTCAATTCATAAGAAAGTTCTGCTAGGATTGACAACATTGATTTCCTCCATAATGAGTTAAACAATGACTAATATTCAGAGGGTAGAGCTTTCAAACAACCGATTTAAATAAAACTATATTAATTTGATTCTTTGAGGAAGAAATTCATAATGAGTAAAATCCAAAACACCAAAACGATCTGAGACTTCTCTTTTCCGAGCTTCTCGAAACAGGAGACGAGAGTGATCTAATTCAATATTTGTTATTAAATAGTAACCTTCCTAGTCGTAGAGCGAATCTTGAATTAGCAAAAGCATTTATAATGATATTAGAAGATTATTGGGGAAAAAAGGAAACAATTTTTTGGAATTTCATCAAATCACAACTCGAAATCAATCCAGATCAAGCACCCACAAATGATCCCAGGGAGTTTCTTCCGTTTTGTGGTACATGGGCTCTTGGATCAATAGGGACAACCTCAGAGGTTTATTT
>JAEOTU010000023.1 GCA_016839665.1 Candidatus Hodarchaeota archaeon | reverse complement strand
TTGATCCCCTTCAAAGGTGGTTCTGGTTTGCTACTCAATTGGATAGTATTCGTTTTCCCCTCCTTTTCTATTCTTTTTAGGCTTGATTGTGGAGTAGTGAGTTCATTTTCATAGACAGGTGAGACAGTCTGCTTGTAAGCTGGTAAGATAATTATTAATGCGAGAATAACTAATGGTTTCCCTTTTAACATTGGTGCATTTCTCCAAAAGAGTCAAAATGATAATTTTTTATCATAAAATAGGATTTCAATTTAGTAAATGAAAATAAGTTTTTGTAACCATTGGTACTGATAAAGATAACTCTTTGAAAAAAGAGTAGAATAAAGCAAGGTTATGGCTGAAACTCTTTTATTTTTTATTTCATTTAATATGAATAGTATTCAAAGTTTTGCTAGATACTTGAAGGAAATAATGCCAATTCGTACTGAAGAGACATTCCTGCTCTGCGAACCGACGATGATAACCGAATTACTGTGTAAAAATTTATAACCCTGAGTCCAAACTTCGTAATATCTATAGTAACATCAATGGTAGCCACACCTAGACTAACCTTTATTGCAGAACCGATCAGAATCCCATTTAAAGTTATTTATGTGGAATACTAAAACAATGTGTAGGAATACCCCATCAAAAATCCAATTATAAGATGAACTCCCATTTGTAAGGCAATTATCCTTGTTTTGAGATTAGTTGGTCTTATTTTTACAATCTCGAACCAAATGGCGATACTAAACATAATTGATTCAAATAATAAAAGTACGACCGCACTAATAATATCGCTGTTAAACAAATTGATCTTTAATAACCCCTCTTGACTCCAAATAAACACAAATACGAAGGGATGAAAGATAATGCCTATTAATAATCTCATAGTATAAGTATAAGCCTTCTTGTCAGTTTTTACAAATTTTTTTCCCCACTCATGGGTGAAATCATATTCTTTTGGAAGATAAGCTTTAATTCTCCATGCATTTGAGTATATTACCAAACCAATCATCATTCCAACTGCGGCACCCAGTGCTGCTCCAAAGTAACTCATTGCTTCCACCTCAATTGTTTAGGTTCAGACATTCTTTGAAGGCACTTTTGCATATTCAATAGCGTTTTCGGGGCAAATTTCAACGCAACGATTACAATAATAACATTCGGACCTTGTACTATCGCGATATGCTGTGTGGCTAGGACAGATCTTTTCACATAAACCACAATCTGTGCATTTATCTGTGCGTATGTATCTCGACTGACTGAATGAAATTAATCCAGCTAAAGCTCCAAATGGGCAGAATAGTCTACACCATGGTCGATAAAGAAAGAAACTACTTATTAAAATCACTAGGGTGAAAATCACTGTGATGAGTACTAGATCAGAAAAACCCTTAATGAGTTGAAATCCAGTGAAAGGATCTAAAAATGGCGAAACCGATAATCCCCACAAAATTGCTGTTACTCCGAGAATACCGAAATATATCCAACGGATGATTCTTAAAATCTTCTCTGGGGGATCGAACCGAAATTTAACTTTTTTCTGTTCTTTTAAACTTGACTTAAAATTCATTTTGGACGCTAATTCTTGCATAGATCCAAGAGGGCATACATAACTGCAAAATACCCTACTAAAAATTATTACTGAAGCAAGCATTATAGATAGAATACCCAATGATGAAAAAAATAATGGTATGGACATAGATGTTGTTGGGCTCAGATTAATGAGCATTTGATTGATAGCGTTCACTGGGTTGGGTCTTCCACCTAATAAAACTCCAACACTGATAAATGAAATTATGGATAACGAGTAGACTTTTTTTTGGGAAAGGTTGGCTTTTTTAATTAAGGTTAATGCGATAATAAATATCGTTACCATCAATATAGAAACTATCAGTATAGCTAACGGATCAACTTGTGGTAAGGGGTCTTGAGACAACATGTTATCCTCTCATCTGTTAAATGACTGAAATCATTTCTCTGAAATCAATTTCAAGTAATAAAATTCTGTAAAATCAAGGTTCTAAGATTAATTTAAAATCTTGATTGAAGAAAAAATTGATTGTCCTCAAAAAGTGACAAATGTTGCATTAGCTAGACGATGGAAATAAAACTAATTCGTACTGAAGAGACACCCCTGCTTTGCGTACCGATGATGTCAACCAAACTGTATAAAAATTTACTATCCTGATTCCAAACTTCGTAACATCTATAGTAACATCAATGGTTGCCACACCTAAGCTATCAGTTATTGTAGAACCGATCAGAATCCCATTTTCCTCGATAAGGTTACCAGTTGTGTTTTCGTAGGGTGCACCTACATAAAAACTAACATTTGCACCTTGATATGGTAGCCAGAAGTTAAGTGCGGGGGCTGAGATAAGCCGAACGGAAATGTTAATGTCTTCACCGTGAGTAAGTTCTGTACCATTTGAAAAATCCGAGTTGTTTACGATACAACGCTCCAATATTTCCGTATTACGATTAACAGCATCTAGATGGTCGTAAAATGCTGCAATAAGTCCATTAGATTCGAGATCATAATCTGGGCGAATCATAGTGGTTTGATTTTTTGATGACATAAGAACAACATCTGATGGTAATTCCATGTCGTATTGCCATGCAAAATAGGAGAGAAGAGGATCAAAACTAATCCATTCGACTCGTAGTTCTTGAGACGTATCAATGGGAACAAGGACTTCAGTCCATGCATGAAGGTATCGCCTTGTGACCATACGCCATGGATAATATTGTGCAGAGTCATTTCCTGCCAAATACCCTATTACTACACGGCTAGGGATTCCTTGTAGACGCATAATGGTCGCATAGGTCGACGCAAAATGAAGTGAAATACCCTTTCCTCTTCGCATGAACCACTCATTATAGTCTTCATATTCTGCTGGATGGTCTGCTGGTATGCCAGTTTCTGCTGCAAACCATTGTTCCTCATCAAAAGTAAAATTCTGAAACTGATTCAAGTTATAATACGCTTGACCGAAAACAGTTTGATTCGGTTGATTCCACTCTATAGCATTACCCACAACATTAGGGGCCCAAATCTCATATTCATTATTTGGATTAGCCACAGTGGTACCTCCAACATAACAAGGATCTGGAAGCGTTCCAGTTGTGTTTGGTATCTGCAAGTAAAGAGTTTTCATATTCGCCCAAGTGTTGCTATCTAAACATTTAAGGTAACTTTTTTCATCACAGGTCATAGAAAAAGCAGCAGCTTGTTGGATATTTGGACTCATATAATCCAAAGTGAATTCTAAGAATCCTGGGTCTTCAGATATCTCATCATCAGCAACTCTTATGTTAGCATCAATTCCAATGAGGTCATCCTCCGTAACAGAAGTAAATTCCTCACGAGCTTCAGTAGTGGTTGCTGTAACTGGAATTGAATTGGAATCATACAATTTAAATGAATTTGAATCTATATAGGAACCATATTGCCCATTCCAGACTGTGGGGATATTGTTAGTGAAATATGGGTTAATTGTGATATCGACTAAAGAATCACTATAATCCATTGGAACACGGATTGTAAATTGAGCTGTTCTTGAGTTCGAAGGCACCTCTTGGGAGTAAAGATTACTTTCAGTAGGAATTACGCGCTTATAAGTTGGTTCTGCAGGGTTCCAATCGGTGGAATATGGAGCTTTATCGGTATATTCATACGATTCAAGACTTCCTAAGCGCCAATATACTACTGGGTCTTGTGGGTTGGATTGATCACTTGTTATGTTGAATAGGGGAGTATTTAGATCAGTGAATCCAAGTGTGAATTGGTCTAGAATATTCTCCCAAAGATAAGTAGGATCCCATGTGGGAGTATTAAACATATCTAAAAAACTGTCCCAGTTTTCTATTGGACCAAATCCGTTATATTCTTCTTCTTTTTTATCTTCTTCTTCCGTATCTTGCGGAACCGTACAACCAGAAAATAATAGAATAACCATAATCAAAATTATTGCTGATCCTGTTGACCTCTTCCCAGTCACCTTTATAACCACCCATATATAGGAAATAATGGAAAATATTACCCTTGGTCATATCTTAAACTTCCTCATTATTAAAGGTTAACTCCATTTGATTCACCACTTTATTTCAGAAGTTAAAACAAGCTAAGATCTTGATATACTAGCTAATTTCGTCGTAAAATAGTCCATTGACGACTATCGATATTCTTTCCATTGTTAATTGCCTAGAAAGGAAAATTTTTCTTCTAGCATATTTTACTAACATTCTCACAGGATAGGTGAGTAAAATGGAGAAAAACAGTTCTCAATTAGAACAGTTCAAATCCTTTCTTTTAAAAAACAATGTACCAGAAAATGAGATATCTAGCCTCCTTGAAGCTGTTACTGGATTTATTCAGTTTCTTGAGGAAAAGAATGAGACAACTAGTTCTTTCTCTTACGGAAAATTGATTGAATATGCAGACCAGTTGACTTTAAAGGATAGAGGAGCAGCAAGACATCTTATCATTGGACTTTGGAGATATTTCCCTTTTGTCGGAATGCACAATCGCATGGAGGAACTTATTGATATAGCAGAATCTGCTTCTGCAATGGATACTCTCTATGACCGAATAGCTGAATGGCATGGAGAGGCAGTCCGAGATGAAATTTTCAAGAATATAGAAATTCCTCCTCTTGGAACTCATCCTGAAAAGAAACCTCAAGTGACAAAATTAGTAATGAGAAGATTAGAAGAAAAATTAGGAGAAGAAAAGGCAAAAGAGCTACTGCGGCCCTGTTTACATGGTGGCCCACCAGTTGGAACGGATAAAGAGAAATTACAGGAATTAAAGGATTTAGATAAATTTCTCAAAATAAAGAATCAAAAATTCCTGAAAGAAGTAGAGCAGCATAGAAACGATGGAACAGCAATGTTTGCCCAATTAGTAGATGATGAAGTCCTTGATTATGTAAAAACAATCCCTACAATGGGTGCAGGAGTACGGGACGATAATAAGATCATTGTTACAAAAATTCCTTATCAAATTAAGAAATTCCTGAATACAGACTCAAATCACATGAAACGATATTATTGGTGTTACTGTCCTTGGGTGAGGGGAGCAATAAAAGATGGCACAGAAGGAGAGGTCTCTCCGAATTTTTGTTATTGCAGTGGAGGATATTTCAAATTATATTGGGATGAGATGTTTGATCAATCCATAAGCATAGAACCACTGGAGACTGCTCTGTGGGGCAATTTGGTTTGTAAATTTGCTATAGAAATACCAAATAAGATTATGAAAGAATATGTTCGAAAATAATAAAATAAAAATCAAATAGTATCGTCAGAGAGAAATATATCATCTTGTATTTGGTAAATAATCAGTAAACTTTTGTAATATCTTTTTATATTCAGGATTTATTATGTCGATGGTTTTCAAGGCACTGAAGACTGTGACAGTATCTAGGTTCGCTTCTCTGATAATATGCGCATGATCTGCAACCCAATGAGCTATACTATTGCCTCTCTCCAATTTCAGCTTATACCCTTGGGATTGTTCTTTTACCAGTTTCAGTGATTCTCATCGAGAACTATGGTTTGCCTGTTGGGACAGGTGCTGCTTTCGTAGTAGGTTTTACTTCAGCAGTTATGATTACCATTGGCATGTATTTCTATAAGAATACCGTTAAAGAAAAAGTTGAATCAATGGGGGGTTAATTAACAGCTCCTACCACAACAGGCCCTTAATTCTTCCCTTTTTTTGTCAATTTCTTAACTGGTTAATTTACTTGTTAAGCAAAATAATACCGAAAGACTCCTCTTTCACAAGCTTATCTCTCTTATCAATTCGATTTCTCTCATTCTTCTTAGAAAGAGAACTGGAATTAAGGCTGCAATCAGTGAACTGAACACTACAAGTATTGTCCAAAAAATCACAGCAGAAATGTCAACACTATAGGAAGATACACCCAGTATAGCTCCTAAAGCTGGTTTTAACACAATAAACGACGTACTTGTGCCTATAATTAGAGCTAAAACAGATATTATTACTGATTCGAGAATTACCGCTTTAGCTGTTTCTGCCTTACTCATTCCTATAGCTGCTAAGACACCGAATTCATGCCATCTCAGCTGAATATTTCGATAAAAAATTAAAGAGAGCCCAATAAACGCCAAAAAGACTCCGATAGAGAAGTAACCTTCAAAAATTATTGTTCCTATTAGTATTACTTGTGTCAAATCATTAATAAATTCCACTCTATTAGTTAGAGAAAGACCCCATGCACTTAAACTTCTTTCTAGTTTTTCATAAATATCTCGAATATTATTTGTTGATTTTAATTTAATAAATAAAATATTGTCACCTGTAATATTCACAAAATAAGACTTCATCAAGTTTTTTGACATGAAAATAGAGCCTGAACTAGAAAAAATGTATCCTATTACAGGTAAGGTTTGATTTCCTATATCTGTGGATAAATTCATATCTTGAAATTGAAAATTATATTGCTCAAACCATGAAGGAACCAAAACTCCTTTGCCATTAAAAAATTTGGTCCATACTGAATCTTCTGATTCAAATATACTTTTTCCTTTGATTCTAACATTGAAGAAGTCTTTAGAACAATTATCTATGCCGATTATTCGACTTACATCCTTAGTATAATTATACCACCACTCCATCTCCTCTCCAACCTTCATTTCAATACTAGCTATTGTTCGAGACCATCCTGCGATATAACTAATATTATTTTTCAGTTCTACATCTAGATTTTGATACCATTCTGATTGATTAATCGGTAAAACCGTAGTTACTCTGAAATCAGCTCCATACATCCAATTTTGATCCATGGATGCCTCATTTGCATAATAAGAAGCGCTAGCCATTAATACAACTCCCTGCATTACTGAAACCATTAAAGAAAATATAATAATGGAAAGAAAGATTTTGACCTTTGATTTGTTGACATTTCCTTGGCAATATATAAGAATATGACTTGATCTAATAAACGATAACTTCATTATAACTTTCGTAATAGAATTAAGTTGTAATACAACCAGAATTGCTATTAAAATTAGAATGTATAACCATGAATACATGATAAAAAGAAAACTCTCAGAATCAAAGGTTGAGTTATTTGCTAAAAATATTACGAGAGTAACAGTTGGGATAAGAATAGCTAATGAATAGATAGTCCCAAGGGTTTGAAATCGTTCTTTTTCCCATGAAAATAAGAATAAAAATCCAAATAATGTTCCAATAGAAATTAATATAGAAAATATGATTAAGGATGTTTGTAAAACGGAGATTCCTAATGATATAAGAACTAAAGAGGCTAATAAATAGAACAGACATTTTTTCTTGTTCGGATTTTGTATTATATCAACCTTTAACTCTTGGAAAGTAGTGATAATATTCATTGACGATATTTTCCAAGAAGCAATTGCAGCAATAGTCATTACAAAAATAAGACCAAGTATAAAAGACTGAACCAAAGATTCAAGCCTAATCCAAAGAGTATAACGCCTTGAAAGTTCCATTTCTCCAATAAAATAAAAACCAGGTTGGTAGATTGAACTCAATGCTTCTAGAAACAGGTGCGTTATGATTATTGTACCAAAGACACCAATAATTCCCGCGATTACTCCTGTAATAAAACTCTCGAGTAAAAACTGTTTGAAGATATCAAATTTCACCATTCCCAATGATCTTAAGGTAGCAATGTCTCCACGACGCTCTTCTAGCAATATATAATATATAGTTCCTATTAAAAATACCGCAGATGTAATTCCAATTAATCCTAAAGCGTTAAAAAACCCTGAAAAACTTCTAGCTCCAGCCCTAGCCTCATCATAAGCAGTTCTTTTAATCCTAAAAATTCCAAGATTAGACCAAGTATCAATATTAAGTAAATTGCTATTTAAAGCATCTAAAAATATCTCTTCTTGGTCCAATCCATCTACAACGTCCCCATTTAGACTTATTAGTACTTCATTGATTTTATTTGTTAGATTTAGAGTTGTTTGTAAGGCTTGCAAGTCTACGTAAATATTATATCCATCATTACTCTTTGCTCTTCCTACATCATCTAATACGCCAAAGACAGAAAATTCTACTAGAATGATTTCATTTGGCTTATTCAATGAAAATGGGATTTTTATTAAATCACCCTTTGAAACATTAAGCTCTTCCAGAATATTCTGAGTTATGACTGCATTAATTGGCCCATCTTCAGATCCAAGCTGGTATTTTTCAAGTGATTCTCCATCTATATTTAGTGAGCCAAATTCCTGATCTCTAGTTACATTTATTCCATATAATACTCCCCACACACTTGAATTTTTTTTAGAACAAATTGAGGTTACCCCAAAGACCAGTTGCCCAGAAATGGCATCAATTAGAGAGTATAATTCATTATTTGTCTCAATCTTCCTGATAACAGAGTCATTAAAGAAACCTCCATCCGTGGTGTCAGTTGAAAATAACAAAATATCTGTTTCTTGAAGAATTTGAAGATTATCCACTAGAATTGATCTGTAAATACTATCAGTTAAGATTGAAGTAGAAAAAATTAGCATAAACCCTATTGATATTCCTAATCCGCCCAATAGAACTCTTTTCCAGATTTTTCTAACCGTTCGTATAGTAACCCAGATATTTAAAAACAACAGTCAATCCTTCCAATTAAGTATCAGGTAAGTTTTTCTCCCTATTTAACTGTAAAGTACCATTGAGAAAATAAACAACATCACAAGCATTAGCAACGATGGAATCATGAGTTACTACAAGTAGCGTTTGATCAAACTCTTCAGTCATTTCATCAACAAACTGAACAATTTTTCTTGCTGTACTACGATCTAAATTTCCAGTTGGTTCGTCAGCTAGTACAAGAGAAGGATGTGAAACCATAGCTCTTGCCAATGCAACTCTTTGCTTTTCTCCACCAGAAAGCTTTGATACATCATAATTAGCTTTACCTTCAAGACCAATTCTCTTAAGAAAATCAATGGCTTGTTTTTTTGCCTCTTTAATTCCAATGTTATTTAATAATAAAGGGAAGGCAATATTTTCTATAACACTTAAACTACTTATTAGATTTGAATTCTGGAAAATAAAACCGATATTACTTCTTCTAAACTTTGCACGTTGATCTGAATTCATCTCTACAATATTTTTATTATTGATAGACACTTTACCAGAATCAACGTCATCTAATCCTGATATGACATTTAATAATGTAGTTTTACCAGATCCAGAAGGACCCATAATAGCAACGCGTTGTCCTTTCACAATAGACAGGTTGATTTCTTTGAGAATTTCCACTTTGGCATTTTTAGAACCGTAAGATTTGCTAAGTTTTATCACATCTAAGATATTTTCCATTTTTGAGCAAGTCCATAACTATTCTTGACTTTTAAGTAAGGCCTCCTTTTCCAAAAAAGACTAACCTTAATGGCAGCTAATAATTCCTGAGAACTCTTTATCCATAGATCTAGGATTGATTTGAATTTTAAAATGGATATAAACAACAAAAGCGACTTTTTAGAAGAAGATAATTGACTTTCAGGATATATAAATAAAACATAAAGTTTTAGAGAGGGTATAGGTTGGTAAAGCTACGAAATCTCGAAAAGAAACACATCTTAACTTCAAAAATTTATGACATGTAGAAATTTGTTTGGGTTTTGCTGTATGAATTCTTGATGCTCTAGTATCCTAAATCTAAATTGAGTTGATTGATAGGGGGTTTTCCCTCGGATATACGCAAGATGTTCGTAATTGCATCTTCAGTGAAACTTCTTTCCCTATCAATAACTTTAAACGAGGAATGGGGACTCATAACAACATTATCAAGATTTTCGAAGGGATAGTTTTGAAACACGTTCGTAGGATCCTTCCGATCTTTAGGATAGTTATACCAAACATCTAGTGCAGCTACAAAGCTTTCATTATTTTTCAGATGCTCATATAAGGCTTCTTCGGTTATTACTGCTCCTCGTGAGATGTTGACAATGATTGCTTTGTCTTTCATTAATTTAAGCTCGTCTCTCCCAATCATATTTCTGGTTTCTTTCGTTAATGGTAAAGAGACAAGTATGAAATCTGATTTTTGCAGAACGTATGAAAGATCATCTGGACCACCAATAAAATCACACTGATCTTTGCTTTCAATACCTTTAGGATAGCGTTTTATTGCAAAAATATCCATACCGAATCCATTTTTAAGAATGTGAGCTACTTTTTGGCCTATTGCCCCGTAACCGATTATACCTAGTGTTCTTCCTGTAAGCCAATAGGAATTTAAATCGTTATAACGAGGTGACCAGTCTCCTTTTCTCATGCGAGAGTCACGATATGTGATTCTTTTGGTTGCTGCCAATAAAAGGGACACAGCATGTTCAGCTATCGCTAAGGAATTAGAATGAGAGTTTGAAACTGAAATATGGGAATACTGTCTCAGAAGGTCAAAATCCAACCTTTCAGAACCAGTCCATGGAACCTGAATATGTTTTAACTTGGTAGCTTGTTCTAAGAGAGCTTGGGAAATTTGATAAGCCATGAGGACCTCTACATCAGGAACGAGCTCTAGCAAGGTTTCTTCATTTATTTCAGCGGGAAAAATTAGGTCAATATTCTCAGGTAGATTATCTTGATAACATTTTTTTAACTCTGGAGAGACTCTGAGACTAAATAACACTTTCATCTTATCCATCCACCCTTATTTTTTTCCTAGGTATTTTTTTGATTGCCAAAACTTTTCAGGATCACCTTTCTTACCGTAACGCCACCAAGGGAACTTTGCCATGAAATCATCCATCCAGACCCACACTCGGTCTAAAAAACGAAAATGATTGATAAAAAATCGAGCAATATCATGACCGACTCCTGGGGGTTTTGTAAAGGGACAGACACGGATACAATTAGAACAATCAGCAGAATTTTTAACCCAAAAGTCATAGCATGAGTCAACATTGACATACCATTTATAAGTTCCGTTATTATTCGAAATGGTATTCCAAGGAGTTTGCCAAGTGGGATCAGTATCATGAGATATTGATTGAGAAGGACAGGATTGGGCACATTTCTTACAAACTCTACAAAATTGAGTGACACCGAAATCGATTGGTTTATCATATAATAAGGGTAAGTCAGTAAAGACTTTACAGATTCGCACCCTTTGCCCATATTTAGGGGTTATTAAGAGACCATTTCGTCCAAACTGTCCAAGTCCTGCTTTGACAGCTAAAGGAACTGATAATCCTGTATCATTACCAGCTGGAATCGCACGGTATCCTAGTTTTCGTAAAAATTCTGCCATACAGGCAATTGTAAATGCCATTCTCGAATAGCCATTTCCAGTGGTAATGCTTGATGGAAGTGCTGGGGATGTTTTCAAAGCATTATAATCCATATCTATGAGCATAACAATAGCGTATTCTACCCCCTCTGGAAATTCTATTGACTCGTTTCTTCTGTTATGAGTAAAGATAAAAGGAAGCTCGGGATCAAGTTTTGTTATTCCTACTTCAGATGCTCCAAAAATTTGGCCTACTCGTTTAACTAATTCAGTGGTTGTTTTGATATCAGTTGATTCATATTTTGGAAGAACATTGAATAGTTGCGTTGGAAGAATTTTCTTATCACTCTCCCCTCCTGCGCTATTCCAATTGAATGCTCCATGAAAATGATCATAAATTGTCCAAGAAGCTTCCTGTGCAGCGTAACCGATACGACTGTATCCTTTCATACCCACCTTTTTAGGTGCTTTTTCTGTGATAGGACGCATGTGAGAAGAATAGGATTCATCCCACACTACTCTTGCGAAAATGGTTTTTCGTTGAGAAAATCTCTGGTATTCCGTTTTATCCATTGCAAAAGGAATTTTCCCTTTCTTAAAATCCTTTTCGAGTTGTAACCGCTGGTTATTTTCCATCATTGAAATTCACTCGGTACTTTATTGATGAATAATAAAAATTCTTGGGTTAAATATTTACAAAATCTGGGTAATTCCAGTTTAGAAGGTGAAAAACCCTCAGCTCCATCTTTCATTATTCCGAATAGTATCATCAGGTAGCTTGATTTACCACTTCGTGTCTCTTCGGGCTAGACACAGTTCTAAAGCCCCAGGATTATTCACTTGGAAAAACAGGCAAGGATAACTTTTATCGTTGCGGTGTCAAGAATTAAAAGGTTAAATTGTTCAATATCCTTATAAGCGATCCATCCAACACAAATTCAGTTAACAAGTATCTGTATAATGGGTTAGGAGCCATTATAAGTGACTATGAGCAAGAAATTTCAACAATTCTTAAAACAAATCCGATTAGTTCAGGCTCAAGCAATAAAACAAGCAGAGAAGCATCCATCTTTCTCTTTTCAGGAATTTTCATATCAAGATGATCCTCCAAAAATGGTGGCTATTGATGGGTCAAACCGTTGGATTTGGTTTAATCCTGATGTTAACGCTAGAATTGCCATTATTCGTACTGTGGCAGTAGTTTATGAATACAAAGCTCAATCAAAATCATTAAAACTTCTTGATCATCACCATAACGATACTACTGTTTTGATAGCACCAAACAACCTTGAAATGCTTAATTATGACCAAGAAATAAAAGCTCTCCATCAAGAAATTAAAAAAGTCTTAGGAAGACGTCCAACAGCACAGGGGATTTTAAATCAACTAAGGGAACTTGAAGAGTATAGGTTAGCTGAAGAGATGGCTTTGAAATATACAGATTCATTAATTGTTATGGATGGGGCCTTGACAATTATTCAGGTAAAACAAATTGAAAATGCTGCTAGAAATCTGAGAGAAGCGTGTGTTGACAACAATAATACATTAATTGGGGTCTCAAAACGAAATACAACAAGAAGACTTGGATACAATCTTACTGATGAAGCAGTAGTCAAACAAGTGACTATTAATCATCCCCGTATGTTGTATACAGAAATCAGTGATATTCCCAAAGGAAAACAAGTTTTTCCATCCCTAGGAAAGACGTACATCGTCAAACTTCATTCAAAACCAGTGAAAAGTTTTCGAATAGATGCTGTACTTCAAAATAATCAGCAAATAGAGACAATTCTCTCGCATTTAGCTTATTATTCTATGGCCGACGCTTTTCCTGGATATCCGTTCCCATTAGTTGATGCACACAACATTGCAGTGTTATTGCGAA
The DNA here is from genome assembly GCA_016839665.1 of Candidatus Hodarchaeota archaeon. Next base: position 7,748 of record JAEOTU010000023.1, on the reverse strand, counting down.
GGGTTCCAGATATGTACAACCATGAATTAGTAGAAGCAGGCATGGATTTAGGAATAGGAGAGGAAGATATACTTAAGAATCTTCTGACCCATGAAAAAATGGAGAGAGACCCATTTCATAGATATTTGGATGAGGTGACCCGTTAATTGAAAATTAAATTCGAACGAGAGAGGAAAAATCGTGGAAAGCTCTAATAGCACACCGAAATCAGAAAAAATCCTAGGTGAAGTAATCTCTGGAGCTGTTAGTTCAGCTATACAAGTCAAACTCAGTACTGACAGCGAAGAAGTAAAAATTGGGTACCCAGCCATTATAGAAGGCAATAAATACGATTTCTTCTGTATTATTGCTGATATTTCATTTCCCACAAGTAATGCAGTTACCATGTTAGCAAATGCCGAAAAATTACGGGATACTATTCCAATCACCACCATTGAAACTGCACGGGGACGAACTTTCTATAGCATAGCAGAGTTGCAATGTGTTCAAATGATAGACAAAGAAACAAATAAAACGTATTCATTTGAAACTCTTCCGCCTTATTTTTCATCCAGTCGTCTTGCCAATAAAGAAGATGTAGATAGGGTCTACAAAACAGATCTACCAGAGCACTCACAAACAGTAGGGACATTACGGGGTGTTGAAGGGTTTGAGATACCTATCGATTTTCAAGAATTAGTTAAAGTTCCCTTTGGTATTTTTGGCCGTACCCACTCAGGAAAGACCTTTCTCAATAAAATCATATTAGGAAATATCATTCAACTAGGGGTCTCACAAGTATTAATTTTTGATATGCAATCTGAATATGGTTGGCGGAGTCGTGCTGATGGATCAGCTGGCCTTAAATTTTTCTTTGAAGATAAAATCACACTATTAGGATTAGATCCTAAAATAAGTAAAGACCTCGATGAAGAGTTGTTAATTGGGGAAGATGAAATTACTCCTCAAGATCTAGTAGTAGCATTCCAAGATTTATCTTCTGCGATGGTAGACGCGATATATGAAGTCAATCGTACTAAACCTAGTTATAGAACCTTGGTTGAAGCGATCAATGACGCAGCAATGGCGGATCCTAATCCTTTACGTTCAGGCAGGGGAACATTGAATGCATTAGGCAGACGTATGTCGCGTTTAGAACGTTTAGATTTCATCACTGAACCTGGAAAAGGTTCACTTAACAAGATCCTGACTTATTTAAAGTCAGGTCAATCGATTGTGATTGATTTTGGTAAATATGGTGCTGATCTTTTTTCCTATTTATTTGTGGCAAATATCCTTTCAAGACGATTATATAAGGCATATTCAGAAATGATTGATACAGATGAATATCCACATTTAATTGTTTTACTTGAAGAGGCTCATAAGTTTCTAGACCCCGCAATAGCGAGAAATACTATATTTGATCGGTTAGCACGTGAGATGAGAAAGTTCAAGCTGGTTTTAGCAATGGTGGATCAGCGGCCCTCCAAAATAGACCCCGAAATCTTGTCACAGCTAGCAAATCGTTTCATTCTCTCCTTGAATGATCCAAAAGACATTATTGGTGCTTTATCAGGTCCTGTGGATCCTGCTGCATGGCGAGCAATTGTGAAAGCTATGCCTCCCCGAACTGTTTTGATGTTTGGTGATGCAATCAAAGCACCTACTGCCATGGATGTCCTTGAATATACTGAACAAACAATGGCTAAGAAATGGCAAATAAAACATACTGTTACTAGATTTCGACAAAAATTAAAAGAAATGTCAGATGAAGAAAAAAGTGATTTATTCAAATCTACATAAATCGGTCGAGTTGACCCTTAATGACGAAGATCTTATTTGTTTCTGATGTTCATATTGGCATTCGCTATTCGTATCGAGTAAATCTTCGTACAGGAATCAGTGATCGGACATTAGATTTCGTCAATGCTCTAGCTCGAGTCGTCGACTTGGCTATCAAGGAGCGGGTTGACATTTTTGTTATTTCTGGGGATCTATATGACCGAGTTACTGTCGGTCCTACTCTTTTACGTCAAGTGCGTGAAAAAATTTGGCAACCACTTATTAAATCTCAAATTCCTATTATTTTGATTGGTGGAAATCATGACTCTCCTCAGATAATAGAAAAAGGCTCACCTTTCGGAGAGATATCAATAATTCCTAATAGTATTGCCGTGAGAAGACCTCAATCTTACAAAGTAAAAGGTTTGCATAGTGGAGAGGAAGTGGGATTTATTCTTCTACCTTATATGACTGCAACACAAACTGTTACATATGTAGAGGAGATTTTGGGAGAGAAGATTGATCGGGAGCAACAAATGATTTTAAGCCAAATGTTAATACGAGACCAGATTCAGAAGGAAGTTGAGCAGCTTGATACTGAAGTCAAAATAATTGTAGGACACTTTTTTGTGCAAGGATCTAAGATTGGAATCATTCCTTATCCAGATCAGTTACCACATGAGTTTATTTTCAAGAAAGACATGCTTCCATTAGATCAAATAGATTTGGCGGTTTTTGGCCATATTCATACGACTCAAAAATTGTTCAACGGGAAAGTTTTAGTTCCTGGGTCGTTAGAACGTGTAGATTTTGGAGAAACTAAGGAAGACAAAGGATTTTATATCTATGAGACCAGCAACAAGGATCTCAAGTTTATATCGAACAACCCGCGTCCTTTAACAAGAAAATACATAGAAGTTCATCCAGAAACCACCAATCCTACTGAATATATCATATCTCGTTTTCCTAAAGAAATTGCGGGCGCGATAGTGCGGATTGATATCAAAATATCCTCACTTCTTAAGAAACAAGTAATAATTCGTAAAATTCATGAAATTCTTGATACGAAGGCCTTTCATTATGAAATAACCTGGGACACTTCTGAAATAGAAAGAGAATTTGTTTTACCCAAATTCACTCTTGATCCACTTGTCTTATTCTCTGAATATGTGTCCGAAAAGCATAAAGATTATCCATATTTAGAAGAACTTCGTACAAAGGGACTTGAAATACTAAATGAAGCGATTTTAAAAGTGGAGGAAGTTAAATGAGTATCCAAGCACGATCTGAAGTAGGTTTCGATTTAGAAAATATCTCACTCTATCGATTCATGAATTACAAAACACCAATGAAATTTGCCTTTGATGCTCCTTATATTGTTATCGCAGGACCAACAGGAGCAGGAAAAACTACAATTTTGGACGCTCTTACGTTTGCTCTTTTTGGTCGGAGTTCACGGTTAGATTTGGGAATGGTTAAGATAGAAGATATTTGTGGTAAAAGTGGGAAAGTTAGTTGCCAATTTAAAATAGGTAAAAATCGAATTCAAGTGACCAGAGGACGAGATAGTCGAGGCAAAAGTTATCTGCAGCTAAGGATTAATGAAAAGCTTGTAACTGGGAAAATTCCAGAACTGAATGAGAAAATTCGTTCAACTATTTTGGGGATGAATTATCAAGCGTTTATCAACTCAACTATTATACGACAAGATGAGATGAAAGCACTGGGATCCAAAAAGTCCACTGAACGTTTGAAAACTCTCCAGAATTTATTTCGTTTGGACATTTTTGAGAAAGCTATTATTGATACACAAAGACTGTTAAATGACGTAAGTATTGAAAGAAATCGGAGAGAAGTTGAGATCGAGGAGAAAGAGAAACAGATCTCAAGGATAACAAAATTGGAGGAAGATTTAGGTAACCTGAAACCTCAACTTATCGCATCTCAGAAAAAACAAGACTCCTTTTTGAAATCCATTTCGAAACTAAAAGAAAAAGAAGAAAAATTAACGATTTTAATTGAAAAATATAGGGGGTTAGAAGAAAAGGAAAAAGAAGCAAAATCGCGGCTAAAGTCGAACTCGAACGCCCTTCAAGAAGCTCAAGATGAGATGAAAAAATTTCGAGAACTTCAGAAAAAATCATCTCAGCTTGAAACACAGGTTCAAACAATAAAGAAGTTAGAAGATGAAATACAAAAGCTAGATAGTGCTGCTAAAGAATTTAAGTTATTAAAAAGTCATTTAGAAAGCTTGGAAAAAAATAAAGATAAACAGGAACAGATTCTAAAGGAAGATTTAGAAAAAAAACTTACTCAAATCAAAATAGAAGAGAAACGGATTATTAAGCTTAGTACTAAAACTATCGATCACGAGACAGCGTTCAAAATCCTCAACCAAGAAGGGCGCCTATTAGAGCGAATTCAAAGAATTTCATTAGAAAGATCTTGGAACCTGCCAGAAGGTCTCCTTAATGAACTTCAAGAAGAACAAGTACTTGCTAGGAAGAAAATTGACAAGCTTAAACATGAGAAGAATAAGATCTCAAAAGATTCTTTTGTTCTTTCCGAGATTACAAGCCGAAACCTTGAATTAAAAAGTGAACTTGACGAGCTTGAAGACCGTTTGAAAAAAATCCACACGGATTATGAAAAGGAGATTAAAGGGAAAAAAGGAGATTTAAAACAATTAAATTTCACACAGACGAAAAAGCAAAAATTAAACAACCTTAGAGATGAATATCAATCGAAAAAGAAAATTCAGCAAGAATTTGAAAAGATTCAGAAAGAAATTAAAGGCCAAATTGATCCAACTTCTGGAATCATGCGTCTTCAGAAACAGATTGAGCAAATAAGCAAGGAAATCACAGGTTTTAAGGAGAAACTGAATAAGCTCGGAGGACCATTCGACAAGGATCATGAAAAGTTGGTAAAAGAACTGGAGGGCAAAATTTCAGACGAAAAATCGCTCCAAGAACGAATCATAAGGACTGATCAACAAATTAAACATATTAATCAAGAAATAAAACAATTAAATGAATTGAAACCAGAAATCAAAACGTTAGAAGAGACAATTGCAAAACTAAAGAAAGAAGAAGATATTCTCGAAAAATTAAAGACTGATATCTTTCATACAAAGGGTGCACCCTTCTATGCATTAAATCGAGTGTTACCTAGGATAGCTAAACGGGCTTCTCTCATTTTATCAGAGTTAACTGACGACCAGCATAACAACATTCAATTGCGAAAGATAGAAGAAGGAAAAAGAGGAATGGGGTTTGAAATACTCATCAAAGTACCTGATGGTTATCGGGACGTGGCAACTTTCTCGGGAGGGGAACGTACACAGATTAATGCAGCGTTAAGATTAGCGATAAGTGAAGAATTATCAGAAATTGGTCAGTATGAGGGGAAAAGAGCTGGTAAGAAAACATTATTCATCGATGAGGGAGATTTAGGGTCACTAGACACATTACAGGCACAGCAAGCTTTTGTAAAGAAATTATTTAAACTATCAAATCGGTTTAAAATCATTTTGATCACACATTTGACCGAGATAGCAAATCAATTTCCAAATTCTATCAATATCACCCGAGATAGATATGGTCGATCAGTGAAAGGGGAAGAGCTTTTGTCGTCGTGAGTTTGAATGGCAATTGAAGAATTTCTTCACAGTATCGAAGCTCACTCCTCGTACCGGCAACAAATTATTTTTCAAACAAAGATTCCAGCAAAATCAGCAAAATATGGAACACTTGACTTCGAATTAGAACCTGAATTAACTGACTGGTTAGAAAAGAGTGATTTGCAGTTATATTATCATCAAGCAGCTGCACTGAACTCTATTCGAGCAGGAAAGAACGTAATCATTACTACTCCTACTGCATCAGGGAAAACGTTGATTTTTTCGCTTGCAGTAGCTAATTCCATTGCACGACGACGCGCAGTGACAAGCTTATTCCTTTACCCAACCAAGGCTCTTGCAAACGACCAATTAAAAAAACTTGAAGAATTAAATGAGATTCTTAATGGGAGATTACGGCCCTACATTTACGATGGTGACACACCCTCTGAACAAAGACCTGGGATTAGAAACTTCGCTCATGTAATCATATCAAATCCATATGCATTACACCAATACTTAGATTGGCATCATAAATGGGAGAGGTTTTTCAGAAATCTCAGATTTGTCATAATCGATGAAGCACATCAGTATCGGGGAGTGTTTGGGTCTAATGTAGCACAATTAATACGAAGATTAAATCGGATTGTAAGTTATTATCGAGCGATTGAACCCCAATATATTCTCTCATCTGCTACCATTAACAACCCTGAAGAATTCGCAACAAAACTTATCGGAAAACCAGTAGAAACCATAAGTGAGGATGGTGCTGAGTATGGTTCAAAACATCTAGTCCTCTGGAATCCCCCATTTCTAGACCAATTTAATCTTAAGAAGCGTTCACCTCATCAAGAAACCCGTAACTTGCTAGTTCGTCATCTTAGAGAGAATTTTCAGACACTTTGCTTCACATTGTCTCGGCGGATGTCTGAACTCATCTCGCTTTGGACAAAACAAGACCTCAAAAATATAGAAACGGACCCCAACAAAGTGATGTCATATCGAGCAGGGTACCGACCCTTAGAACGACGGGCAATTGAAACTAAACTACGTAATCGTGAAATTCAAGGGGTTGTTTCAACCAATGCACTTGAATTAGGAATAGATATTGGTAACCTAGACGCAGTTATCTTATCAGGTTTTCCAGGGACGATAATTTCCACATGGCAACAAATAGGGAGGGTCGGTAGAACTCTACGACCTTCGTTAGCAACGTTGATTCTCTTTGAAGATCCCCTGCAACAATTCCTAGGAAAACATCCAGATTATTTCTTGAAGAAGAGTCCAGAAAATGCAATCATTGATCTGGAAAATCCATATATTTTGAAAGGCCATATTTTATGTGCTGCTGCTGAAATTCCTTTAAAGTTAGATGAATTACACCAGATCTGGGGAGAGAAGGGGAAAGTTCTAGCTCAGGAATTAAAACAGGAAAAGTTGATTAAAATAATCCCTGCAGGACTGACAAGCTCATCTAGCAAAAGACCAGCATCATTGGTGAGCCTCAATACTGCTTTCACAGATACTATCGAAGTGATAACGAAGAAAAAACTCCTAGAGACAATGAGTATCCCACAAGCATATCGTGAAGCCCATGAAGGAGCCATACTAATTCACCAGGGTGAAACATATCTGGTGGAGACCCTCAACCTTTCAAAAAGAAAAGCATTCGCTTCTCCCCTTGATGTTGACTATTATACAGACGCAATGAGTACTTCGGACGTAACAGTCTTGGAAACTATTACAATGAAGGACATGAGTAATTTCTCTCTCTTCTTTGGTGAAGTAAAAGTCACTGAAATTTATCATTCCTATAGGAAAAAAACCTATGACGAAATTTTAGAGATCTTACCACTTGATTTACCAACCTTAGAGTTCATTACGAAAGCCCTTTGGATTGAATTACCAGCAAAAATTGTTGAGAATATCCAAAAAGAAGCATTAGATTTTCCTGGAGGAATTCATGCGACAGAACATGCAACAATCGCATTATCTCCAATATTTGCAATGTGTGACCGCTGGGACATTGGAGGGGTTTCCTATTCTAGTTTCCCAACTGATGGGAAGGCTAAAATATTTATTTATGATGGATTTCCAGGCGGGATCGGTATCTCAGAACAACTTTTTGACAAATGTGATGCCCTTCTCAGGAATGTCTTAGAGCTTATCAAAGAGTGTGCCTGTCAAGATGGTTGCCCTAGCTGTGTTCAGTCACCAAAATGTGGCAATGATAATTCTCCTCTTGACAAGAATGTTGCAATCAGGATTCTGGAGGATCTCCTTAAAGCTTGAATATAAGAAACTAGAATCCTAATGCTATCCTCCCCATTCCTATTGCCTTATTTTTTCTTTTAACAACTTTTATATA
>JAEOTU010000233.1 GCA_016839665.1 Candidatus Hodarchaeota archaeon | reverse complement strand
ATTTTTTAATTTCCCTTTTTTGGGTTGGATTGGTTTGATCCAGATGAAAATTGTGAAGAGTAGTGAAGCCCCCACCCTTCAAACTGTTAAGGGAAGGCATGGAGTAATTCTAGTGGTTGGTGAGAGAGCTATGATGATGAAACTTACAATTGAACCTGGGATTCCGACTCCACCCCATAGTCACCATCATGAACAAATGGGACATGTTATTGAGGGAGAAGGGATTCTGTTTATGGGTGATGATTCCATGGCAATAGAGGCAGGAACCTCATTTTGTATACCACCTCATGTACCTCATAATTTTAATGCAACAGGAGAGAAACCAGCGATCCTTATCGAAACTTTTAGTCCTCCACGAGAAGATTATTTAGAACGGGCAGATAAATAATAAAAATAGAATCACATAAGAAATGGAAAGAGATCAGTATCAAACCGAGTTTAAGATTCTAAAGATTGAGGATTACGAATGGCTGATGAACCAAAAATTGTCATTATTGGCGCAGGGAGTGCGAGTTTCGGATTAGAAAATCTAGCAGGTATCATGGATCATGAGAATTTGAAAGGGAAAGCGAGTTTATCGCTAGTGGATATTAATGAACCTAATCTAAAAGCTATTACTGCTCTTGCAAACCGAATCAATCATGAATGGGAATCAAATGTGAAAATAGTTTCTACAACTGACCGAAAGGAAGTTCTACCAGATGCAGATTTTGTTGTCTTATCAGTAGCAGTTGATAGAGAAGAAACATGGATCAAAGATTTTGAATTGGCTAAGAAGTACGGTTTCTGGCATTACGCAGAGAATGGGTTGGTAGGAAGTTTCACACATACAGCACGAGGATTGGCATTCATCATGCCCATCTTAAATGACATCCACGACCTTGCACCAGACGCTTGGCTAATAAACTTCACCAATCCTGTCCCTCGGATTGGCTATGCTGCACAACATGCTAATGTAAAATCAGTCGGTTTGTGTCATCAAATATGGCATGGTTACGGGATATTGGGGAGATTTTTGGCAAGATATCTAGGAATAGAAAAAAATCTTGACTTGGAAGTCCAATGGACAGATGAAAGCCATAGAATCTTAACAGAGTTTGGACTTGCAGCTGTTCTGGAGTATGATATCAAGGCTGCTGGTCTGAATCATTTTACTTGGATGATAGATGTAAGACGACGTGACACATGGGAAGATGTTTACCCCTTAATCAGAAAAGAAGCGTCAAACGTACATCCAAATTTTGAACCTTTAACCCAACACATCTTCAAGATCTTTGGTCTTTTACCAGTCCCAGGAGACTGTCATTTAAGCGAGTATCTCCCATATACTATCACGAAAGAGAATTGGGATAAATATCGCATTCAACTTTATGATTTTAAGCGAGCGAAAAGGCAAAGAGAAGCAATGTGGAAAAGAATTAGTGATATTATTTCGAAAAAACAAGCCCTCGATTTGGTACCAACCACCGCTGAGAGAGGTGACGCGATAATTGCTGAAATCTTTACCAATGCTAATGCTTATGAACAAGCAGTAAATATTGAAAACAAAGGAGCCATTAGTAATTTACCTAATGATGCAATTGTGGAAGTCCCTGCTATTGTTAATAGTTATGGTATCTCAGGGATGAAGGTTGGAAAATTACCAGAAGGAATTGCTGCGCTTTGTCAACGAGAAATCTCCATTGCTAAACTAACCGTGAAATCTGCTATCGAAGGTGATCGTGAAGCCGCACTTCAAGCATTTGCTTTGATGGTTGATGATCTCACATTAGCAGAAACACTCCTTGATGAATACTTATTAACGCACAAAGAATATTTACCTCAATTCTTCACCTGATTTCCTTATTTTACCAGAAATTAATTGAAGTAATTCCATGTCATCAATAAAACTGTTTATCTTCGATTTAGATGATACATTAATTCAATCAAACATTAATTATTCAGAGATCCGATATCGGGTCGCTGAACTCTTCACTCCTCCACTCTCAAATGATTTCATATTAAAAACCCCCATTCTTGAACTACTAAAGAAATTAAGAGAAGATAATCCAGAAAAGTATGATGAAGGTTATCGGAGAATCGATAAAGCGGAAAAAGAAGCAATAAAAATGGCAACAGTCATACAAGGGGCAGATAGAATCCCTTTGATTCTTAAAAAATATGATATTCAATACATAATATTTACTAACAACTCGAGAAGCACAGCTGATCTTTATCAAACGAGGTTTAATTTTCTGAAGGAATTTCAAATACTTACCAGGGAGGATTTCAACAATCCAAAACCTGATCCTGAGGGTTTAATAGAGATAATTGAGAGATATAATAATGAATCGATCACAAGAGAAAATACTGTATATGTAGGAGACTCATATATTGATGCAATAGCTGCATACCGAGCAAACATTCGATTTATTTGGTTTAAATCTAGAGACATTAATCCAGATCTTATACCAACTCCTCCTTATGCAATTCTAACTGATTGGTCCAATTTCGAGTCAATTTTAATGAGAATACCTGAAAATTGAAATTATCTTAAGGGAAAGCGTAAAATTTGGATATTCAAGAACCTAATGAAAAGGAGTTCAGTTCTACTGGCAACGTTTTCGCTTTATGCTTGGCATCCTTTGTTGTGGTGACGGGATTTGGCGTTATAATGCCTTTTTTTCCATTATATGCTAAGGAGATGTTGACTAACCACTTTTTGGGTATTCCATTAGGAATAGCTCTTCAAATTGGTATTTTAACCTCTGCATTCATGTTCATGAGATTTCTACTTGCTCCTTCTTATGGCGATCTTTCCGACATATCTGGTCGAAAACCCATCATTTTAGTAGGGATGGCTGTGTATGCTTTCTTATTAGTAGGATATGGACTCGCATTTGATTTTATAACCTTACTCTTGCTTCGAGCATTACAGGGGATGGCATCTGCTGCTGTCTGGCCAGTTGGGGAAGCATTGATCGTTGACACATCATCAAAAAAAACTACTGGGAGAAATTTAGGTTACTATATCATGTCGATGCAAGCAGGGATGGCAGCTGGTCCATTCATTGGATTCATTTTTTATGCAGGTTTGAATGGAATTATTGGCCTTTCGGTAATATTATCCTATAGATTAACATTCATTTGTCAAGGTATTTTTGGCATTCTAGCCACATTGATTGTTGCACTATTAGTTAAAGATCCAAGTCAGTTTAAGAATGATATATCAGTAATTAATAGTTTCATTATTGCGTTAAAACAAATGGGAAGCAAAACATTACGAAGTCCAAAATACTTAGTAACAACATTTACACGAAAGGCTAATTATCGAAGTCGTACTCTCTATACAATTTATATTGTTGCAGTTATCAATGGATTTGGGAACGCTATGATCTTTCCTATCATAGCTTTGTTTCTTGATGATTATTATCATCTAAATCCAGAGTTTATCGCGTTAATTATTGGCATTGTAGGAATCATTGCACTATCAGGGAACCCTTTAGGTGGAACTTTGAGTGATAAAATGCCTCGAAAACACGTTGTTTGGATTTCAGGGTTGATTCGAGGAGTGCTTTATCTTTTCTTGGGTATTCAATGGGGATTATTTGCTGTAATTATCGCATTTGCTTTCCAACGATTCCTCTGGGCTATTTATCAACCAGCATTCAGAGCTATCCAAAGTGATTGGATTCCAAAAGCTGTTCGAGGAAAAGAATTTGGAATAGTGCAAGCACTCTTCAATTTAGGATCTGTGCTTGGCCCTGTAATTGGTGGGGCTCTTTATGATAATTTTTTGGATACTACATTCAACCTAAACGGTATAATATATATTGGAGCTGGTGTGACATTTGCACTTGCAGGGATTCTAGGAATTATTGGGAGTATAGCTCTTTTGTTATTCGTAAGCACCTCATCGCCCCGCGAAAGTGTTGAAGAGGCACTCTCTTAGACACTCGAAAAAGAACCTATTATTCCAAAAACTTCTCCAACAGTACAGCTTCAAGGATGGATCCATGTCTTTCGATTTGGGTTTCAATCAGAGGTTTAAAACCATTCTTAACATAAAAATGTTTCGAGTGAGTCACAGAATTGACAATAAGAGATGAAATACCATTGTAATAAGCCTCTCGTTCGAGAAAAGCCAATATCTTTGAACCAATCCCTCTACCCTTGAAACCAGCTCTGACATACATATGTCGAATTTCATTTTCTTTCAGACCTCCCATACCAACGATTTCGTCATTGACTATTGCAACGGCGATAATTCGATCAGTAATTATTTGTTGTACATATTCTGTTGTTCGAGCATCTGCAATCTGCGCTCTCACTTCATCAGGAAGGTTATTTGCTTCGTTACGGAAATGATCTTGCATAAGGAAACTGCAATGCTGCGCATCTTCTGATTGAAAGAGGCGTACAGTCATTTCAGGCATGAGAAAACAAAATCACCTATACAAATCGATATTTTGAGTATTTTGGAATAGACAAGCGGATTATTGGCTCGAAAATGTGTTTAGAATATTTGGTTTTTCTGATTTTAAAAGAGTCCATTTCCCTTTACGATCTCTAGATATCAATTCAGCGTCCTCTAAGATAGTTAAATGATGAGAAACCGTCGCTTGGGCAAGTTCTGTTATGAATTCAAGCTCACATGGACAAGAAGCTCCATTGTTTATTGAGATTAGAATATCAAGTCTAGTTGGATGATCCAACGCTTTCACTAATCTCTTAAAATCCTTAAACTCTTCTTGTTCCTTTAAAAAGGAAATATCTTCTTTAATTTTTTTCAATTGCTGGATTCTTGTTGGAACTGATTTCCATTTGACTAATTTTAAATCAAGTAATTCTGAGAGTTTTCTTTCAAGTTCTGAATCTCCCATTTTTTGTAAAATCTCCAATTCTTTAATAAAGGGTTTTTTATCTTCCAATTAGGATTAAATCTCTTTAAAAAGTTACAAACTGAAATAATTTTGCTCTGAACCCTTAACATTTACTTTAATTGGTAATTTTTGAAGAGATTCACGATTTCACATTTAAAAATTTCGATATATCGATACGTTTTTTATATCGAAATATATCGATATGATAAATATTAGTTCTGGTAAATGAAGTAGACAAGATGTCATATATGAACAAAAGAGGGTTAAATTCTAATGACTCAAGTAGTAACAGTCCCTGATCATGTTTCAGAGGTTCTTGATAAGGAAATTAGTTTTTTCGAGAAATACTTAGCTCTTTGGGTCGTATTATGTATGGCTCTTGGTATAATTTTATCACAGATTGTCCCTGATGTAAGTCAAACTATTGATTCCTGGCAAATTTCTGGAATTTCAATACCAATTGGAATTTGTCTTTTCTTGATGATGTATCCTGCAATGTTGAATTTGAAAGCTTCAGAGATCAAGAAACTCACTCGACAACCAAAACCGATATTCTTAACGCTATTTTCAAATTGGGTGATTGCTCCAGTAATTGGGGCCATTTTAGCTAATATTTTCCTTAAGGGAAACGAACAATTAATAATCGCTATAATTCTACTTAGTTCTAGTCCTTGTACAGCCATGGTACTAGTTTGGGGTTCAATGGCAAAAGGAAATCAGGAACAAAATGTAATAACGACTAGTCTGAATACAGTAACCATAATGTTCCTTTATGTTCCTGTCGTTGTCTTATTGACTGGTATTCAAAATATTACAATCGATCGTGTTCTTTTAGCAATTTCTGTCATCGTTTTTATCGGGATTCCACTTTTACTTGGAATAATCTCTAAAAGAATCATTATAAATACAAAAGGAGAAGAATGGTTTAACAATACATATAGACCACTTATCGGGAAAATTGCTATTATTGCTTTATTGAGTACATTAATTGTTCTATTTTCTTTAAACGGCGAGGTATTACTTACCAATCCAATTGAATTAATAAAAGTATCTATACCTCTCTTACTTGGATTTGCAATAGTGGTTGGATTTAATATCTTGATGACTAAACTTGTCAGTTTAAAATATCGTGAAGCCGTAATCACTGTTATTATTGGTTCATCGAGTCATTTTGAGATAGCTATTGCGACAGCGATTGCAATGTTTGGTGTTGGTTCCATTGCAGCGTTAGGTACAACGATGGGCCTTTTCTGGGAAGTACCTATTATGTTAGGATTGGTTTATCTTGCCAAATTTCTTAATTCACGTGGTTTTTGGACCTCAGGATCAGAATAATCAACGTTTTGAAGAAAAACTGATTGAAGAGGATTTCAATCCGTCGGGATATTTGAAAAAAACTAAAAGATTCTCCAATTGGTTTCTCAATAGATCATCTATTTTCGATTAATACTAGAGGGAATCAGATTTAAAAATCTAAACTGAAAATCAATATTAACTCTTCAAAAAGAGAACGTATTTGAAGAACACCTTACAGCCAGCATAGCATTGGTGAAATGTGTTGATCAAAAAATGAGGAAATTCGCTTTTCAGGAACTTGCGTATGCTATCGTCGTTGCTGCAGCATACGGTCTAATAATTGGGATTTACATATCTAGTAACTTTTTCATCATTTTCTTGTGGGTATTAGTAATTGGTGCGCATCTGGCTGGAATATACTTACTTGTTCACCTTGAAGAACAACAAAAAAAAACTAAGCAAACAGTTTCAACCAAGGAGAATACTGATTAATTAATCTTGATATCTTTACAGGGGAGAACTAAGAGCTCACGAGAGCTCATCCTTAGTCATTTCAGATACTATTGCCCAGATTTTTTCTAATTCAGGTAAACAGTCAGAAAGCTCATTAGTACAGGCATCAATAATTTGGGGAGTCATAGAATTAAGAATTTCCTTGATTTGAACCGAAATCGCAGTGTTTTCTTTTTGCTTCTCCCTAAAATCATTTAACTGCATTTTTATCCTACGATGTTCTTGTTCTAGACTATAAACATCTGGAAATCTCTCTTTTAAAAGGTTCAATATGGAATTTTGAATTTCAAGATT
>JAEOTU010000232.1 GCA_016839665.1 Candidatus Hodarchaeota archaeon | reverse complement strand
TTGAAAAATCAAACGAGATTCCTACAATGAACAGATCAATACCGAAATGTACAGCTAATCCTAGAGTGATTTTTAAGGTAAATGATCCTTCCTCCGGCCCTGATGCAGAAGCAGCGCGTTTCACAACTTCGACAAAAATACCAAATGAGACTGTTACAGTAATTGCATCTAGTCCAAGATATTCCCCTACTGCATTAAGAGCTCCAGCAGTTCCACCTGTTAGAAAGTCTAGTAAAGTGAAAGTTCGAGAGACGGTTATAGTAAATGAAAAACCCCATTCAACGACTTTAAAGAAGTTATCAGTATCAAAGACTCCCCCTTTCACAGTAAATAATTCAATCTCAAACCACCCTTTCCCAGAGAATTCTAGTTCTAATCCAAGTGATTCGAGTAGAAATGCCATTAATGGATTTTCTTCTGTACCAAAACCCCCGAGTTCAAAGCCAGCTTTAAATGTTGGAGTAAGCTCAAAGAAGGAAAATATTTTCCCAAAGAAACTCGCTAAATAATCTCCTACATCATCGCCTTGAAATGGATTAAGGCCAGCAAATACGATATCTAAGATCCAATCTGTAAATGCATCCGTATCGAATCCAAAATGAGGATATAAACCTAGCTCAATTCCAATTTCAAACAGACTAAAACCGCCGAGACCGACAGGTAAACTTCCCGACCATTCTGGGGGAAGAAGATCTGAATCACTAAGTGCACTTGTAATCGCTTCTAACAGCTTATTAATCAGAATTTCAATTTGACCACCCACCCAATCCATCAATTGCCCGAAAAGCCACCGTAGGCCATCAGTGAATATATCTTTAGCACTGAAAACGATTTCAAGAATACTACCGATTGAGGTAATCAGTTCATCTACACTGTTTAAACCAAGACTACTAGCAAAGCTGGGTAATTCAATGTCACCCTTTATGCTATTTAATTGATTAATTAATTCATTTTTCAATTCTGTAGCCGAAGGTAACTCTGAAGATTCTACACCGAAAAAGCTGGGGAAGATAAACTGTAAAACTTTATGCACAAAGTCAATATCAATACCTGTAAATTCTTTAACTAAAACTAACCCAACATTTTCAATTAATGCTTGGAGGATTCCTTGGATCGAATTATCTTTTGCTGACATTATGATCTTGAAGAATCCGATACCCATTTCAGAGAATGTTTTAATTTTCTCAATGATTGAGCTGTTAATGTTTAGACTACTAGCTCCAGAGAGCAAGAAAGTTATTGTGTTTTCTATAAGACTAACAGGATCCTTGAATTGTGCTTTAAAGCTATCAATAGTGCTACTAATAAATTGCTTAATTTCATCCTTATCGCTAATGACCGCGATTATTGCTACAATGTTATTAACAGCTTTTTTGATCTTGATCTCTTTTGTATCATCAATATCTCCCAAAGTGAGCTCTAAAACATCAATTACAAGGTCTACGGTGTTATTCAGGTTAGGAAGATTCCCTTTATCCGTGAAGTCTCCATTAATGGCTCCTGCAACCATTGTAGCTCCAGAAATTATGACAGCTTGGATTCGTTGATCTTTAGTTGAATCACTGCTGAATTGAAATCCAGTTTGGGACTTAAATTCAGTTATAGCGGTTTCCAGACTATTTTTAAAATTGTTTACTGATGTTTCTGCATTTTCTTTTGCTTGGGAGATAATAGTGTTTATACGTTGGATGAGATTTTTAACGTCTGTTGTGGATGGTAGTCCAAATAATGTTAATAATTCATCAAAAATTGTAGCTAAGTTGTCATCAGTGTATCCGATGGCCGACATGATTAGTTTTACAAGGATTCCTATTCCGCTTGCCCATTTCTGTGCGTCAGAAGAAGAAACACTATCACCAAGAACTTCAAAGAGAAACTGAATTAATTGAGGGAGATATGTATTGATTGTGTTCTTGAGATCAAACCGAGCCAAGAAGTCCATTATTGATTTTAGAAAAACAGTTATTCCTTGGACATACTGCTGAAAGTCCGCTGTATTCAGGCCCAGAGTTTCATTAAGGAACTTTTTGAGAAGTCCGTCAATATATTTTCCACTTAGAACGGACATCAAAATATCAAGGAAATTTCCACCTTCAGATTGAAGTTGGTCGATTACATCCGCTCCAAGGTATAATAAACCGTAATCTTGATTGAGAAGAATGTCCTTAAAGAATGTTAAATCACCTGGGAGATATTTGAATAGAAGGTCTAGTAAATCACCAATGATTTTAACAATAGCTGACCAGTCACCCCTGAGGAGAGGAATAGCATCCAATAGAATTTTAACAAACGGTTTTAGCTCGTCAGCGAACGGAATCATATCTTCTAGTAGCAAAAATAAATCATAAAGAGCTGATTCGACAGAAATGTCCCCTCCTTCGAAAAATCCAAGAATAGTTTGAAGAACTTTGAAAGCTAACTCAATTTGCTCCATCGCATCTGCGCCAAGATTAATCTCATCTCCCACCATATCAATGAAGACTTCTAGGAGAAGATCAATAATTCCGCCAATGGGGCCTTGTAATCCTGATTCTAACGGAAGAAAGCCTATTATCAGATCTCCTAAACCAAGTGCTTCCTCCGTAGATTTTTTAATATACATTGCTGGACGATTTTCTTCTGGTAGTTCTCTAATATCAAATTTTGGTTCCATTTTTCTAGGAAAGCGTTCTTTCATCTTATCAAAGCGTTGTTGTTTTAAAACTAAGTCTTCCTCACCCATTGGATCAGCAACATCAAAATTCCGTTCAACAATGCTATTTATATTTTCAGCAAAATATTTTATACTGAGTTTACGGATACTAAGACCTGCGTTATAATAATCTGAATATTCCCCATAGTTTGTTTCCAAAATGTCTGCTACTGACCAAATACACCAAAGGTATACGAGTTGAGCATCTAGAACATCTGATCCTTCGATCCAAACATTAGTCTGATAAAGTGGGAGATACTGATAAAGGTTATTTGCGTTTCCCATACCCAGCACATGATTTTTGTCAGGATGAGCACTTAGATATTCTGAAAATTCTTTCCAAGTGACAAGATCACCAATAAAAACTCCATCCAAAGAAGTATCAAACACATAAATTAAAATGTTATATTGAGCAAGTTTTAACTTATTTATTTCTTTTAAACTACCAACGGGGAGTAAATCTAATGATTTATAGACTAATCGGAGTGAATCATAAAGTGATATCGCTGTACCAGAAATCACAAGGTCATTACCAGCGTATATCACGCCAATGCGCTGGTCGAGTTCATAAGAGTAAATCATTCGCTTACTTTGAGCTTGTACGGCCTTCGTTGTTTCTACACGATACGCTATTGCTGATGCTGAGCTTGTAGTCACAATTAGAATTACCATAAGACCCAATGATAGTTGTAATACTCTTCGAGGAGTAATTTTAGCAGTTTTTAAATAGGCGCGCAAGACGTCCAGTTCATACATTTCAGTTAAACCTTCTATGGGGGGATTAAATCTTCGAACAGATTCTCTAGTGTTCCTTTTAAATTAGTGTTATAATGTGTGAGGTTTGAGTTTTTTGTATTTAAACATCTATGAAACAGATGTAAACAGATTTACAATGAGGCTTGCAATATTTGTTTCTTTTAATAAGAAACCGTGATAGTCTTTGGAATCAAGGGTTTTGACATCAATTTTGTTTGGAAACAAGTTCTTAAAGGAACCAGCTAGATAGTTTTTTTCCATAGTTCTTAAAATTAACCGAATACGAATCGAGGAACCTTAATATTTAAGTACAATTCAAAAAAATCAAAAAGCTTTACAATTAATGAGTCGATCAAAAAAGATAACAGAAATTTTTCCGAGACGACACGAGAGTTGAAATAATAGATGTCACGGGTTATTGCTTTGACTGGTGCAGCTGGATATCTCAGTCGTCATTTAATTTCCTATCTACTTGAATTATCGTCTGATATTGATCA
>JAEOTU010000231.1 GCA_016839665.1 Candidatus Hodarchaeota archaeon | reverse complement strand
GATTACAAGTCTGTCGCTCTACCAACTAAGCCACAGCGGCTTTGGAAGTTTTCATCAAAATTCCTTAATTTGCAACCCGCTTTTGTCGTACGTGAGTTTTTTATCGAGACTTTGCACACCTTGCTCCAGATTCCTCCCCGTCTGGATGAATTTAAATTTGTTTCATATCAATTCGAGATATCGACGGTTACGAATATATAGAACTTTTATTCCTTTTCTACGAGCTAACTTTTTCAATTGGTGGTCATTAGTTGCTATGATCCCATTTCTTTCTTCCCCATATTGTAATAGAATGAAATCAATATTGCGATGGTTATAGTGAGTTGGCCATTGCTGGCAATTTTTATGAACAAATTCTAGTGCAAAACGAGATTCAAGTTGAACTTTTGGATTCCCTTTCCGATTTAGTTTCTGAAGCTCCGAAAGAATGGGTTTAAGAACGATTAGTACCCGATTTCCAGGAATTACACGATCCAATTCGAAGGATAAATTAAAATTGGCTATTTGAGCGAGTGCCATCAAAAAATTCGTGTCTAAGAAAATTGGTGTAGAAGTATCACTCAAAGCAGGTGAATTTATTTCATTCGTTGTTCTGTCCCACCTTTGATAACTCCCCATCCGATTAATCGCCACCTACGATCAATTTGACGACTTATTGCAACTCGTGTACCTATCTCAGCACACACTGGAATACGGAGATCCACTTGAATAAATTTCTTTCTTGTCGTGCTTACTTTACCAACTGTTTTTGCTGTTCCCACGCTTAACATAAGGTTTTCATTAAGTTCAATGTTTTGAACCGTAGTTTGAATCTCACTACCTACAACGCGCTCCATTAAGTGACGGTCAAGTTGTAAACCACTCCAAACTGGTGGTAATTCATCAGGATATCCAACGATTTGTCCTACTAGGGAATCGCTTTTCGTTAGAGAAGGATCAAGAAATGTTCCAATACCAATAAGTCCTCCTGGTAAAGCAGTTTCTAGTTTACCGAATCCGCAGCGCAAACTAGCGACTTTTGTACTAATGACTTGCCATTTGCTTCCCCTTCGATTTCCTGGTCGTATTTCTATCTCTTCACCGACAGCAAATTTTCCTTGAATGATACTTCCTCCTACAACTCCTCCATTAAGTGTAGTTGGGGATTGACCTGGTTTATTCACATCAAAAGATCGTGCAACCAGCATACGGGGAGTGAGAGTTTGATCTCGCTTTGGTGTAAGTAAGTTTTCCTCAATGGCTTGTATTAACATATCAATATTAGTATGATGAACAGCACTAATAGGAATAATGGGAGAGTTTTCTTTTCCAGAAGAACTGGAAATAAATTTCTTTAAGTCCTTATAATTCTTAACAGCTGCTTTTTCAGAGACTAATTCGATTTTGTTTTGACAAACAATAATGTCCTCCATCCCAATAATATCCATTGCTGCAAGGTGTTCACGAGTTTGAGGCATCGGTACTCTTTCGTTGGCTGCAACCACCAGAAGTGCCCCATCCATAATACTTGCTCCTGATAACATTGTTGCCATTAACACTTCATGTCCAGGAGCATCCACGAATGCAACCCGTCGTAAAAGAACTGTTTTCTTTCCGCAGATTGGGCACTTTTCTTGAGTCGTATATTTTGCTGGACTTTCACAATCCAGACATTCACGGAATTCTGTTTCAGCATATCCTAGACGAATAGAAATTCCTCTTCGAATTTCTTCACTATGAGTATCAGGAAATTTCCCAGTCAGAGCTTCCGTCAAAGTGGACTTTCCATGATCGACATGTCCAATCATCCCGATCGAGATTTCTGCTTGTTTAGGCAGCTCTGGTGGAGTTTCTTTCTTCTTCTTAGTTGGGGCTTTTCTCTTCTTTCTTGTCATAGGATTCCTCGATTATGAGTTATAATAACTCTTCAATGGCTTTACTGTTTTTTTCTCGGTCAATAATTTTGAGGTTTATCTGATAAATATCCTCACTGATCATTCCGCCTCGGACACGTTTTCGCCGTCTTTTCCCTTTTCTGGTTGGTTTATATCCGACTCCTCTATGGCCAATAAGTATCCGTTTGGGCATGGCTCCTTCAACCCCTGGAGACATTGGAAAACCAGCGTGATCCGAACCACCAGTTATTTTAAATAGATAACCTTCAAAACCGATGAAATTCCCCTCGAGCTCGTCGCCAACCTTTTTTCCAATCAGATGGCGGGTCATAACGTCATCATCAATTTCCTTTTTGTAACTCTGTTTGGCATCAGCTAAATTAAGTTGAAATCTAACCATTTTTTCATCCCATGTCTTTTAACCAGACTCACCTTGGTAAATAATCTTGGAGAACTATTCTCAATTGTGTATCGGGTTATACGTGTCAATTCGTGTCAAACTTTTATCTATTCATAATTGTTATCATAATTCTCCTTGAAATTTTCACCTTGAGATCTTTTATTTGATGAATATTTCTTCCGATCCCCATTACTTTTAAAATAAAAGAAAGGCATTAATACAGAATTGCTTGCTAACTGGCACGGGTTTCCTTTTATTCTATGTTTCATTCTTATTTGGCTTGGTGTAAGTCATTGTGCCCAATATTTATTTATAATTCGTCGTTTTATTTCAATGAGTTCAGTTAGAGCGTCCATTTCAGTTCCAGAAAGTAGTTTTTCTTCTAATATCTTCCTAGCATGGGCTTCAGGAACATCTACCCATAGCTCATCGCCTTCTTTTATTTGACGTCCAACAGTAGGCCCTTTAATAGCTACAGCTGCCTGTTCACTCACTTTCGCTTGGGGAATATTTTTTCCCTTATCTTGAATTTGCTGTAAAAGCCCTATTCTTTTGTTTTCTCGATTGACTAGATTCACTTGAGGAGTTAAGACCCCAGATAAGACCTCGATTCCAATAATACATGGCTTGCTCTGTCTGAAAACGTAAGGTAAAACTTTGATTTTACTAGGACGTACAATATCTTTGAGTGCTTCCTTTGCAAGACGCTGTGAAACCTCATATTGATATTCCTCGTACTCCTCTGCTAAACGATATATGATATCATCTTGTAAAATACGGATCGCTAATTTATTCGCCTCCTCTTGAGCATCTAGGAGTATGTCAGTGCGAAATCCTAGAATTATCCCATAATACTGATTTTTCTCTCTAGATAATGAGGCTTGGTAAACATCCTTTTTCGTTACATCACCGACTGAGGCAAATCGAATTTGAACATTTGAATCTCTTAGAAAATTCACAAGAGCTTCCAAGGATCCTAATGTGTCAGCTTTTACAATTACTCCAGCCTCGTCAGTTTCAACTAGAATATTTGCTAATTCTTCATCTATCTGTGCTATTGCCTTTTCGACATCGTCTTCTTCTGTTACATAAAGTGAGGATCCTGCAATCGCCTCATCGATGTTGGGAGCTGCCAATTTGACTCCAATTGCTGCCACTGCTTGCTCAACATTATCAAATTTATTACGGGGATCACGAATTTCATCCAATTCTTTGGGTACTAATATTGCGCGAACATAGGTCGAAATAGGACCATTTTTTCCCGCAAGAACAATTTGGGAATTCTGTTTGATGATTCCATCGAAGAGGATCACATCTAGCGTTGTACCGATTCCTACTTCCTTCTTCACTTCTAAAACTACGCCTTTTCCTTGGTCTAAATGTAATTCTAATTGAGTTTTCAAATATTGTTCAGTAAGACTTGCTAACACAAGAAACATTTCGGGAATACCCTCACCAGTTATGGCAGAAGTGGGAATGATGGCAATTTTCTTGGCAAAGTTCTTGATACGGTCAAATCGTTCTGGTTCCAGGTTAAAATGACTAAGCTCAGTCATAATTTCATAGATAATAGATTGGAGAGATTCTAAGGCACTTTTAGACTGCTTAGATAGTGATTCTACTAAATTAAGATCAGGATAGCTTTTCCAACCAGGCAAACGATCAATTTTATTGGCTGCTATAAGAAACGGCACTTTTTGTTTCACTAAAATCCGTAATGATTCAACAGTTTGGGGTTGGATTCCACGACGAACATCTATTACTAGGATTGCGAAATTAGCTGAAGAAGCTCCCCGGCTTCTAAGGTTGTAAAAAGATGAATGACCAGGTGTATCAATAATCAGAATTCCTGGGATCTTTAATCTCTTCTTAGATTGGTCTAACAAGCTTCCACAGAGAGCATTCACAGTTTCAATAGGAAAGAAGCTAGCACCAATATGTTGTGTGATCCCTCCTGATTCACGAGCTTGTACCGCAGTACCGCGAACTTTATCTAATAAGCTAGTCTTACCCGAATCCACATGGCCTAGAATAACTGTAATAGGACTTCTCATTTGGCCTACATGTTCTTGATCGGAAGTCATTTGATATTTCGCCACCAGATTACTATTTGTTAACAATCAAGAGATACTTTTTATTATTAAATAGTGTTGGACTCAATTTGTATCGGGATTTGTGTTGAAATTTCATGTGCAATTAAATAAAAAGACTTTAGACTATAAAAACTTCTCTGACTCTCAGAATTCGGTATTGTGTGTCATATTAAGGGAATTGTGATTCAAATTATAGAGTTTTTCATTTGTAAGGAGAAGGAGAAAAAAATTTAATGCTGGTAGGAAGAAGGGGGAAGTGACGGAATCTGGGATTTCTTCAATAATAAGGAGAATGAATTAATATTGCGGCGAGATAATACTCATTATTTTGTGTATCCCGAATATCTCGATAAAACACTTACACGAAAAGAGGGCCGCCGCCTACCTCTTGAAAAAGCATTGGAAAATCCTACGATTACAGAAATACGTTTAGCAGCAGAAAAACTTGGTTTTGATTATGAGGTTAGAAAAGAAGCTGCGTATCCCCGTCATTGGTGGGAATCAAACGGACTGATTTTAATTGAGAAAAAGAAACCAAAATTAGAAACTCTTAGCGATCTCTGTAGTGAAATTAAAACGTATATCCGCCCAGCTTTAGAAAAACAGAAGA
This sequence comes from Candidatus Hodarchaeota archaeon, assembly GCA_016839665.1. The sequence continues at coordinate 3,801 of JAEOTU010000231.1, read as the reverse complement.
AGGACCTTGTTAAAGAAGTGAAAAAGCGTAGGATATCGAGCGGTCGTCGTATAACAAAAAAACCTGAAACAAAGGGAAAAACCCAGAAATTCCGTCCAAAGCGTAGAAAATGATGTTATCGGTTATAATAATCTCAACTGTCCGAGAATTCTTTCTTCTTTAAAAAATTAACAGATCCATTGAGGGTGCTATATTTGTTCCGAAAAGAGAGATTTAAACGCCAAAAAGGCTAAATGAGAGGCTAAATAAAAACTATAAAGATTCGTGATAAATTATCATGTATTTCAGTTTATACGAATTGGCAGATCTCTTGCAAGTTATTATGGTGTTCTCTTTTTGGGCTTTTATTGAAGTCATCGGTCTATTATATTTAGTACTAATAGTGAAAGGTATAGGGCTCTGGGAAAAATCCAAAAACCATTCCATTCACAATGCCTATCTAGCTGGTATTGTGTTTCTACTCTATACGCAGGTGATGGATACCATTTTACTACTAGCAAGGAAAAGCGGATCGATAATAGCGTGGGACTTGATGAATTGGACGCATTATTCTTGGTATATGCCAATTTTCTGGTTCTATACTGCTATCCTTGCGTCTGCGTATATGGCTTGTCTTTATCTTTCTCCAACACACAATTTTTCTATTAAAGACACTAGACAAAATTCTGGCTCAGATGAGATTAAAATTCCTACTGATCTTCGAAAAGTGGCCTTTTTGGGTATTTTGGCTGGAATTTTCGCCCTTTGGTTAACCATCGTTGCTTTAGTAGGATTTATTTCATATCCTAGTCCATCAATTGTCATTGAATCCCTTAATATGTGGATTTCTACTGGTTTCTTAGTTTTTTCATTTTTTCTTATTTTTAATGGAATAGCTACCTGGGAGAAGTCCAAGAACGACTCTGTCCGCTATGTCTACCTAGTAGGTGCAATCTATCTCCTCCTTACCATTATTATAGCATTCAATGCACTTTTATTCAGAGGAAGTTTACCATCAGAGTTTATAAGGCTTACAAAAAGCGATCTTACACCATTAGAGTACGAGCTTAGCATTCGTTTGCTATTTATTTCAACATATTGGATCATATTCGCTGTAATGGTTTGTATCTATCTTCTTTTGCTCTTCTATAAAGCCTCTATAAAAAATAAAGAATCTTCTGTCTATAAAATGTTAGATAGAGTTAAAGTCCGTATACCCAATTGGAAAGAGGTAACATTAGGACTTGAGGAAATTCTACTTCTTTTAGCGTCAATTATTTTTATTCTTGGATTTTATTTTATCTCTAATCTTATTCTACTTGGATTTTTGGAATAAGTATCAGGTTTATCGGAGATTCTTCCTATTCGTCTTTAAACCTATGTCCCAGCTGACACAGAAGATTATTGGAAATTAACTTATTGAGTAGAGGAAATAGATTCATTGATGTATGGTTTGAATTTGAGAAATCTTTCTTCGTTAGTCATTCTACAGATCCGATGAGGGTGCAATATCTGCGAAAAAAAAGAGATGTGTACACCAAAAAAGCGAAAAGTGAGGGTTACAGGAGCCGAGCTGCATATAAACTTCTCCAAATTGATAGGAAGTTTAAGATATTTGATGTAGAGCAAATAGTTATTGATTTATGTGGAGCTCCAGGAGGTTTCTCACAGATAGCCCGAGATCAAACACAAGGAAAAGCTCGAATTTTTTTAGTAGACATTGCACGTGTTAAAGCAATCCCAAACATTACTGATATTATAAAAGGCGATATTGCAAAATTATCAACCGTTCTCCAACTTCAACGAAGTATAGAGAAATACCGAGTTAATAATGAAATCACTGTTCTAGCTGATTGTTCTCCAAATGTTTCTGGGCACTGGGCTACAGATCATGCACGTCAAGTATGGCTAGCTGAAGTAGCTTTGGGGATTTCAAATTACTTTCTAGCTGAAAAGTTTCTTACCAAGGTTTTTGAGGGAGAATACCTTCCAGAACTCCTACAGAAGATCAAAGCATCCTACAACAAGATTAAAATTTTCAAACCCGCGACGTCACGAAAGGAAAGCGCTGAAACTTACATTATCGCTACAGAAAGTAAAAATAGGAATAAAAAACAGTATAATCAAAACTATCTTGTATTGGACGAGTAAATCGCTGGTAGACAAAGAAATGAAACTTGTTGAAATCCAAGAAGGCCTGGGAACTTTTCTCATTCCAGATCCTAAGACTAAAGTTCATATTCCTAGACGATCAGACGATGTTTTCTTTAATTTTCATCAAGAAATTAATCGTGATTTCTCAGTTTTGGCTCTTCGTGCGTATGGACGGGAGAATACAGAAATAAATTTGACAGTATGTGAACCTTTATGTGGAACAGGGGTACGGAGTGCCCGCTACGCTTTGGAGACACCTTCTTCGAGTATTTATTGTAATGACATCAATTTAAAAGCTGTTAAAATTGCTCAAAAAAACATTGAACTTCTTTCAAACGCTCATGCAGAAAAGATCCGTCTCTTCAACATGGATTGCAACGCTTTCCTCCAATCTCTTAATGAAAAAAACATTATTTTTGATTTTGCTGATATTGATCCCTTTGGAACGCCTATTCCGTTCGCACAAAATAGCATTAAATCGGTTAACCTTCAAGGACTTCTTGCATTTACAGCAACAGACTTGGCCAGTCTTGTTGGACTATATCCTCGAGCTCTTTATGCTAAATATTGTATTAGTCAGTTTGATGAGCGTATTGGTAATGTCCACGAAATGGCTACAAGATTCCTGATAACGGGTATCCAACATGTTGGATTAACTTTAGATCAGTCTCTTATCCCAATTTTATCTTTTTATCACAGACATTTCATTCGTTGTTTTCTGTTACGTAACAGGGGGGTAGATCGTGTTTTGGATCAAACGGGCTTCATTAATTATTGCAAAAATTGTCAAACTAGATTTACAAGTACTTTAGGAAAGAAAAATTCAGGATGTCACGTTTGTGACAGTCCAAATACAGTCAGAGTAGGTCCTGTATATCTTGGGAAGATTCAAAATCCAGAATACTTGACTTCCATGCTCCAGGATAACCATTTACAAAAATTAGGAACCAAGAAAAGACTTCTGAGAATTCTACCGAAAATGATTGAAGAATCGTCTCTGGATATTCCTTGGTCTTTTGACATTCCAACACTAGCTAAAAAAATGGGAATTCGAGTGCCTCCAATAGAACAGATCGCAAAATCTTTGAACGATTCAGGGTATAAATGCGCGAAGAGTCATTATTCCGGAACCAGCTTCAAAACGGATGCTCAAGAACCCGAAGTATGCTCAATTATTAGTCTGCTAGCGTTATAATCATTAACTGCTGTTATAATCCTCTTACATACCTATAAGAAAAAAAAAGTTATATTTCTTTGCGAAAATTACCTTTATGGAGAAAATAAACAATAGAAACTGTCCGAGGTACTATAGATCCTCCCAGTCCTCAAAATCTTCCACTTCGGGAAAACTAACCCCTGTGGGCTTTTGTGTCTTGTAGGGAACAAAGAAAATTTGTGGATCTCGGAGTTTCCCCCGCTGTGCAATAATAGCAACCGCAAATAACCCGCCTAAATAAAGAAGAAACATGATCATTCCCGCAAGGATTGCGAGAAAAAAGTCTGCCGTTCGCCAGAAAGAATCCACTGTAAATACGATGTAGACTACAATAGAATAATTGATATAAATGGGCCGAATTTTCAACGACAACAGAAGTGTGTTAAAGATAAAACACCAATCATTCTTCGAAGGCATCATCACGCCAAAGATAGCCAAAAAGAGGTAAAAAT
>JAEOTU010000230.1 GCA_016839665.1 Candidatus Hodarchaeota archaeon | reverse complement strand
CCTCCGGGCTACCAATACATATGTACCAGAATACCTCCTCTATTTTTTTTATCTAAGAAACTCATTCATGAAGTGAATCAGATTTAAGTGCGCGTAACACAATAGATGGTAAGGCATATAATTTTAAGGATACATCAATAATATTGGTACCCGCAAATTGGACAAAGTTGATACGCTATTAGTGAAAGAATGGCAATCACTTTTTACGGTCTATGTAGAATATGAACAGATAGACGACTTCATGATATGGTTAAAGGAACATTATGATTTTGAGATACTCGACAAAATAAATTCACTTATTGAAGATCGAAGAAATCTAGCTTGGGCAAGGCCAGATTGGAGAACCAAAATTGATTCTTTTCAAGAAAGTTTGGAAGAATTCACAATTGAAATTAACATATCTTTCAGATTGCGAACATTGCGCTTTGAGATGTTAGGGTGGAGCGTTCCCAATTCAGAATTAGAACTCTCTCAAGCGATGGATGAGATTTACACTTTCGAAAAAGGAGTACTCCCTCTTAAAGATAAATGGGGAATAAACAATCCTACATGTAACATAATTGTAATAGATCCTATTCATTTACCTGAAACAGATTTTGAAACTTGGGTCACAGAAAACATCAAATTATTAACATTTTTACCAATAAATTGCCATTTAAAACACTCTTTTACTTTATCACTCCATAACTTTGATGAAGATAATAAAAAAGTTCCAGTGATGATTTCCAATATCCGTGATGAAGCGGGACTTTTAAGAAAAATTGTTATTATTTGCAGCAAGAAAGAAACAGAAGACCAAGATCCCACATTTTTTTCTCATAGTAGGTGGGTCGACTTTACTGGTTTAACAACTCATGTAATAGGCAGAATAAACAATCAAGCATCAGATATTATTAAAGAGCTATCTCATACGGAACATATTGTACATTCACATTTTCAAGATTTTCCAAATCAGGAACAATTGTTGGAAAAATCCGAAAGAATTGTCGATATTTCTTATCGAGTATCGATTCTCCAAAATAAGTTAGACCTACTCGTTGATGATTATGAAGGAGTACAAAAGAATATCTCTATACTCGAGGATATTGTTGGACTTTCGGATGATCTGAAAGAGTTGCCTAGCTTTGGCACATCTAATATGCTTTATGATCCTAAAAGTAGGATTGCTCGCCACACAAGTGGAGCAATGTTTGATGTTAAAACGCCCGAGCGTACTAAATGCAAATTGAATTATGAGTGTCATAAATGTGAGAGAGATTCTGAAATACCTAACATATCACCACATGGTGTTGGATCAATTCAAGAAGTAATGAAACAAATTGACACTGCAAAGTTCCGTATCAATGTAAACATAGACAATATTATAAGATCTATTGATAGAATAAAGAAATTTGTTTCCAGCATTACACCTCTGCTTTCAATTCGAACAAATCTCTTTTTGGATGCGAGCTTAAATAAAACCATCAACCAGCAAGCACAAACTTTAGCTAAGATGGAACAGATAAGCGAGGAGTCAGAAAAAAGCAGAAAAACTGCTGATAAAGTATCGAGAAGAATAGAGATAGTGTCCTTGCTTTTTGCGAGTTTTGTTGTTGGCGAAATCGCTTCGAGCTTCATTATCTGGTGGTTACAGGATATTTATGGTGGTAACTTACCTCCAAACTACACTTATTTTGGAGGGTTTTCTATGGCATTAGTAATTGCCCTTGGTATTTTCTTAAGCATATATTTTTATCTAAAAAGAAAAAGGGCTAAATAGCTTGTTTAATGCCTATGTCATATAATCCATTTATGAACTGGCTAGCTATAACTTCATAATATTGTATTTTTAACATTTTTGACAAAATAATGCGCGTACTGAAATATTTTCACTAACTAATTTTTAGCATAGGTAATCCGGGGTCTTTCATACATGCCATGCTGAACATGTCATATTGGTTTTCCCGAAACCCTGAAAAATGGAGTTTTCATGTGTATTTAGTCGAAAAAAACCATTATATGTGAGAGTCTCCTAGAGTCTACTAGGTGTTCACAACTTTTGCGAAAGTCTGTCAGCTTTTCAATTGATGAACAGGTGTTGCAGAAGCTGGAGGCTCGGAGTCAACGCCATAACCGGAGTTTATCACGGGAAGTCGAAACGATTTTAAAGAAATCCTTACGACTCTAAACTTATCTGGTAGTTAGCTAGCTTGTAATGTGAACCATCCTTTTTGTTTAAAGAGATTTAGGATCCAAAGAACGTCATTTGTGAGAGTTCTCACCACTCTATCTGGCTTTTTAATTAATAGGTCTTGAAAACCATAATCTTTGGCAAAATCAATAACAATAATATCTTCTCTCAAATCTAATGCTTTATCAACTTGTACTTTTTCAAAATTCCGGGCTTCTTTTGTCAATAAGTCGATAAAGTATACTTTTGAAGAAAATGTATCTAATACTTTCTTCCAGATCTCTTCATTGTCAATCTGTTTCACAGTATCATGGGCTACACGACCCCAAACTCGAAGATACATTTCATCAAAGTAAAAAGAGATTCCAGCTAAAGAACCGGTTTCACGAACCCAGTCTTCTGTAGCGTCATTACCACAATTTTCCCAATCACTAAAGGAAAATGCAAAATCGCAGAAACTGATAGTGTCTAAACCACTTGTAGCTCGTCCATCACGAACGAATCGTGTGAGAACGATCTCTTTATCTTTCATATTTAGCGATAATGTAATATCGTCAAGAAGCTGATCAATTTTTAAAAGAAAAATGTCATATTTGGCAACGAAGCCTTGAAGACTTTGAATTTCTGAGGATTGGTATCCTGTAAATCCAACCAGGTTTTCATATTCAAGTGATTCTCGTAAAGAAGAGACCATTTCATCTTGAAGAACTTCTTCGGGCATTCCTTGAATAGTTTGATAAATCTGTCTCCAGCTAACCCATTTGATTAATCCCTGTTCTTTTTTACTCGCTTTCTGTATTGCTTGATTTATTCCATCTGGAGGTAATACGCCTCCAGTAATACATATTAAAGTAATTCGTTGTTTCCCAGATTTTATGTGACTGAAGATTTGGTTACTATCAATCGATGACCCAAGTTTACTTTCGATAAAATACGATTTTTTCTTATTAATATAAATTGTAGCATCAGGTATGCTTTCATCTTCTCTACTTTGAAGTGAAATAGATATGGCTTGAGAGTCGACGATTTGAACATTAATTAATTCAAAAAATTTCGTAACAAAAGATTTGTGATGTTCTAAAGCAAGAGCCAAGAAAGCTGTTAGCCTATTTTCCCTTTGTGAAAAACGGTAAACATCATGAATATTAACCAAGAATAATACCTCATTAAGCAAATCCTTCTGTCCATTTTAATAGCCTTTCTCTCTATCATACTCCACGATAGCCTTTTTATCTGAATATATACCCCCCGCCCCTTTGTGAAGTGTGCGCGCGCGCGTATTCATTCAAGCGCTTTTTGACGTAAGATTAGTCTGGCTTATATAGAAAAATGTTAAAAACGGATGACTAAACAGCGGTTTTTCCTTTATCACAAGCTAGCTAGCGTAATTCGTCCATCCATGTGTACGAGTTGATATTTACGCTGAATGCTTTTATGTTTGTCATATCATATTTTTCAACAAGTGAACGAAAAGATGAACCCAGTGATTGAAGTTATCAATAAGCGACGCTCGATCAGAGCCTATGAACCCAAACCCATTCCACGAGATATTATTAATACGATCATCGAGGCAGGTAACCAAGCGCCATCCGCGGGGCGAGAGGAAGAAGGAAGCGAAGAATACCTGTTTCAACCATGGCGGTTTGTCGTAGTCGAAGACCCCACGTTCAAGCAACAACTCGTTACGACTGCGATGCCAATCTGGAAAAGGTTCATAGATACCATAGAAGAGACTCAACCAAAACTCTATGAGAACATCATGAAGCTCTACCAGTTAAAACCCGAACCCAAAGACATGGTGTACCACTCTGCCCCAGTCATCCTCTTTATCATTGGTCCAAAGGCTAACGCGGTGAGCTGTGCGCTGGCCTGTGAAAACATCATGCTTGCCGCAACCTCACTCGGTCTCGGTAGCTGCTACGT
>JAEOTU010000229.1 GCA_016839665.1 Candidatus Hodarchaeota archaeon | reverse complement strand
GTTCAAGCGCTATGTGCAAAGATATGGGTGAGTTAGATCTCGCTTTAAAGTACCAACAACAGAATCTGAAATTGTTCAAGGAACTGAACGATAAAGCGGAAATAGCTGCTTCTCTTGCTCAAGTTGGCTTTATTTTTCTTTCAAGAGGAGAACTTGATCGGGCACTGGAGTATCACCAACAAAGCTTGGGATTATACGAGGAGCTTGGTAAAAAGCATCAGTCCGCATGGCCACTTGTTGGTATTGGTGAAAGTTATCGTCAGAGAGGTGAATTGGATCGAGCGATGATGTACTTTGAGCAGAGCTTGAAATTGCGCAAGGAGTCAGGATCTAAGGATGATATTGCTGGGTCTCTTTATTTTATCAGCAAAATTCTTCATCAACAAGGCAGATTGGATCAAGCTTTAGCAAATCTTGAACAATGCTTAGAGACTTTTGAGGATCTCGGTCGAAATCTGTCAATAACTGGAGTTCTCTTTGATTTAATCTCTGTAGCCATCGATAAGCAATCTCTTGATCAAGCTAATCAATATTTAAAACGAATGGAGCAGATCGATAACCAAGAAGAAAATAAAATCATCCGCCAACGTTATCGTCTAGCAAAAGCTCTGATTCTAAAGAAAAGCTCTCGAATAAGAGACAAAGCCCAAGCACAAGAAATTTTTCAACAAATTGTTGAAGGGGCGATCGTTAAGCACCAGTTGACTGTAATCGCTATGTTTAATCTCTGTGAATCATTACTGGATGAATTAAAAGCTTATGGTGAAATTGAGGTATTGTTGGAAGCCAAGAATTTAGCAGAGAAGATAACTATGTTGGCCCAACGACAATCCTCATTATCCCTAAATGTTCATGCGTCAATTTTACAAGCAAAATTTGCAATGGTTGAGGGAGATCTCTCTGCTGCAGAGAAATTCTTGGAAGAAGCGAAAAATACTGCGACAGAGAAAGGGTTAGGATTTTTAGTTGGAAAAGTGTCTGCAGAAAGACAAAACCTGAAAGAACAGTTTGATACTTGGTTGAATCTCATTCAGAATAATGCACCATTTAAAGAACGCTTGGAAAAAGCTGAGTTGAAAGAATATCTTAAAGAGGCATTGAAGTTAGCACGTATTGATAGCTCCCGTGAAACATGTGAATAAATAGAATTCATCAATTAGGTGAAAAACAATGGAAGTGACTTTTCATTCAAATATTGAACAATTCTGCGAATTATGTTTTCCCTTTTTACTGAAGAATGAAGCAGAAAACAACCTTCTTTTTGGGATTTTAAATAACTTAAGAGCAAATCCTCACACGTACAGCGAAATACACCCCCCAATCTTAATTTCAATTACTGATAACGATGTATTAAAATTAGTGTCTATCCGAACACCTCCTTTTAATCAAGGAATATCTTATACTCAAGATCTCAAAACCATTGACTTTCTTGTGGAGAAACTTGCTAATAAAAAAGCAGAAATACCAGGTATTCTTGGATTCAAAGAAGGGGCACTAAAATTTGCACAACTTTGGGCAGAAAGAAATAATCGAACTTTTCATCTGGATATGCATGAGAGAGTTTATCAGCTGGAGAAAGTAAATCCTGCAACATTAGGATCGCATGTATTTGAACCCGCAACAAAGACAGATGTACAACTGGTTTTTGAATGGACCAAAGCGTTTATCCAAGAAGCTTTACCTGACAATTCTCCCGCCGAACAATCAACCTTTCAGAAACGTATTGAAAATGCTATAGAGCGAAAAATGACCTATTTCTTGAAGGTAAATGACGAAGTTGTATCTATGGCTAAAAAAGTAGGAACAACTCCAAATGGTCAGAGAATAAATGCAGTTTACACTCCCCCAGAGAAAAGGAGGAAAGGATATGGCACAGAGGTTGTTGCAAAATTAAGTAAAAAAGTATTAGATGAAGGAAAGAAATATTGCTATTTATTCACAGATTTAGCTAATCCTACATCAAATAAGATTTATCAGAAAATCGGTTATCAACCAGTAATTGACATCGATGTCTATTTATTTCAGTGAAATATTAACACGAGGCCCCCCAGACAGCAATATTGTTACTAAAGACATTTATATGTCTTGTATGTCTATTGAATTTTCCCAAGAGTAGAACAATCATACTAGATGTTTTATAACACAAATTATACCTAGTAATTAGAACTCTTTAAAAAAGCAAAAATAATATTATAAGAAAAAGTGTTTAATGTAATCAGCTAAGAAATGAGTTCTGAAGAAAATTTACCAAATATGCTCAATTTCTGGTGATTGAATGTCGAAGGACCGTGTGATAATATTTAATTTTCTTAATCTTCTCTCTCTAATTGCATCGATAGCTGGTATTGCTGCTTTATTGATAGGCACTGATTTACAACTTATTGGCGGTTGGTTATTACTATTAGGTGCTGAAATCATTTATTGGTTAATGCTCGAGAGAGGAATAACTCATACACGTATTTTTGGTTTAATATCTTCTTTCATTTTATTAATAATAACCATTTTCGTAATACTAGGAGACAATACGATATTAGTTTCACGTATTGATATCTTATTTTTGCTTATTTATTTACCGTTCCGTACTCTCTATCTCAGTATTCCACCTAAAGAACTTACGATTCCGATTCTATTCAGTTCTGTATTCACAATTTTTTCTGGAATATTACTCACTTTTACAATTGACTTTAGACTCACTTACTACGTTGCACTGATACTCTTCGTTGGCGGAGAACTCTTATATTTCTGGAAAAGAGAAGAAAGTCAATTCTATCATAGAGTATTTGGGTGTCTTTCATCTGGTTTTATTTTTCTGCTTCTTTTGATTGTATTTATCCCCTTAGAAAATACCCCTGACTTTCGCTTTGATTTATTTTTAATTATGATATATATTCCATTTCGTATTTTTGAAAGTAGCTTACCTAAAAACGCGACTAGAGCCCGAACTGTGGCATTTCAATTATCTTATGGCCTTCTAGGCTTAAGTGTATTAGTTTTAGCAATTACTCTTGAAGCCTTACTTGCTTTAGAAACCTTTGGCCCTATCATTCCAAGTTATACTGATAAGACTTGGCTATTACTAGAATACGCTTATGACTTGATACAAATCACACCAATATGGGACCTAAGTGAATTTCTGCGAATTACATTCCATTCTCTAGATATCAGTGTACTCCTATTGGGAGGACTCGGTATCTTTTTTATTAGTGAGATAATCTTTATCTTGAAATTAGTGTTGAAATTATTCTCCAAGGAGAAAGAAATTGCTAAAAACTCAATTTATTTTAAACTCCACGCGATTTTGTGGTATCTTGGAATTCTAGTTGCTTTATATGGTGCTTATATTTCATGGTTCATTCTGGTTGAGAACCAAGGCTTTACTGAAGCTTTAAATCTGATGAAATTACTATTTATCTTTTTTGTTGTTTATTTATTTGTAAAATTAATATTAAATTGTATGACAACAACTAATTGGGGGCCAATAACTCTCACTCTTGTTAGTCAAGCAAGTTTTATCGCCAGTATTGTTGTTACTTACGTATTCACTGAAGCATTCGTCGTAGAAAACATCCGAGTCGAACCCTTCATGATTGGAATTTCACTTGGTATTCTAGCAGTTCTTTCCTTACTGATTGCCACATATACAATTTCTGAACATCTGAAAACAATAATTCTGTATCTATGGGCAGGATGGTCGACAATTGAGTTGGGTGTATCAATTGTTGGACTCATTCAACAAAGCAATGAATTAATACTTGTAGCTGTGCCACTAACAATTCTAACTATGATAATAGCTGTTATTTCTTCACGAGAAAAGTTTTGGGGAGTTAGTAAAGGCCCAGAGAGAGTTCCTGGCCCTCCTCCAGCAGTAGAAACACCAGCTACCCCACCACCAACAGTCCCAGCTCCACCAACAACGACTTGGGCCCCAGCTCCACCAGAAACAACTGAACTCCCAGGCCCCCCAGTTCAAGAAAGTTCAACTTTGCCAAAGAAGAAGAAAAAAAAGGATTCAGACGAATTGCATAGTATATTGCAAGAGGAGCTTGATAAATTCTAAAATCACAACAACAGGGACTTACACGAAAGTTTAATGTTCAAGTGAAGTTCCAAAGAAGGTCAGATTGGACTGGTTCGGGTTCTAAAGGCTTCATTTCGTAACCATATTCATAAGAGTTAAGACAGATCAATGTACGCGTCCGCTCAACACCAGGCATGTTAACAATCTTAATAATAATGTGTTCCAAGGAATCAAGACTACGTGTCTTGACCTTCACGATAGCATCACTATCACCAGTTATATGGTGCATTTCAACGATTTCTAGTTCTTTTAAGCGTAATAGTAAATGTTTTTCAGTAAATGACCAAGTCTTTTTAGTCCGATTTAGCATAACCAGGATGAATGCAGTTACCTCTTTTGCAAGTTTCTTTTCGTTGGTAATGATCGTATAACCTAGAATGATCCCCTTTTCTTCAAGAACAGTAATTCGATTTTGGACTGTTTGGGGCGAAATATTAAGCTCTTTGGCAATTTCTCGTCTAGTTTTTCTGCAATTATCCTTCATCAAGCTGATAATTTTGCGATCAATCGAATCAATCTTATCTAGATCAATAATCAAAAAATATCACATCAAAAGAAGTTTTGTCTAATCTCATATATATCGTTTACTATTTTGTCAAACAATCAGTATATTAACACCATTATTTGTATAAATTACTCAGATGGATATCCAAATCATCTATTCGAGTGGAAAAAATGAGTAAAAATGTTTTAATTGAGTCTATTCAGCCTCCTCTTTCTCTTAAATATGCAGAATGGGTTAATAGACTTCCTCAAAGTGAAATCCGTCGCTTATTAAAATTTGCACCTGACTATTACTTTGCTGGAGGTAAGCCAGGTGTGTTACCAATTGAAACATTCCATCAGATAATGGAAGACATCATTTCTGAGGAAAAATCACTACTTCAACAGAATTCTTCTGATGTTCTAAACAAGTACAACTATGGGGAAACTGAGGGTAATAGCGAGCTTCGTACAATTTTAGCTAAGCGATTATCAAAACGCGATCACGTTTCCTGTGCTGCTGAGGATGTTCTAATCACAACTGGATCCCAACAAACTCTTTATGCAATTAATGATTGTCTCATTACTCCTGGAGATGTCATTCTTACAACCAGACCAACCTATTTAGGTTTCTTATTACCTGCTGAAAAAATGGGAGCAACTATAGTCACTCTTCCCTCTGATGACGGGGGTTTAATACCAGAATTCATTGATGTAGCTATAAGGTTATGTAAGAATAAATTCGGAAAAACACCAAAAATTTTGTACACCATTCCATATTCAGATAATCCCAAAGGGACAACTCTTTCATCTGAGAGAAAAAAGCAAATCATTGACATTGTTTTCAGTTATAATGATTTATTAATTGTTGAGGATGTTGCTTACAAGGAGATTCAATTTGGAGACAATTCTATTCATCCTCTAAAAGAATTTGATCCTGAAAATCAGCGAATTGCTTATCTATCCACTTCTACGAAAGAAGCAGCTTCTTTCCGTATCGGGTATAGTGTTTTTCCAAAGGAATTGCGGAAGGCAGTCATTAAAGCAAAAGGATATTATGACCTGTGTTCATCAGAATTTGTTCAGGCTATTCTAGCAAGGTACTACGATAAATACATCGATTTACAGCTCCCGCTAATACGTCAGGGTTATGAAGATCGATGTAATTCAATGATGCGTGCAATAAGAGATTTCATGCCTAATGGATCCTATACTAACCCTACTGGTGGCTTTTTCGTTTGGTATGAAACTGCTAATAAGAATTTCGATTCTTCAAAGTTCATTCAAACAGCTATTGATAGTGGGGTTGTGTATGTTCCTGGGATTGCTTTTTATCCCCAAAATGGTTTTGCTATCACCGAGGATTCCGAGCTGGTTCGATGTGAAAGACCAACAAATACCATGAGACTTGGTTTCTCGCTATTATCACCAGATATGATCAGGGAGGGTATAAAGGTCCTAGGAAGACTATTGTGGATGGAGGACAAGCAGAAAGTTCCTAGGTCTTTTTCATCTTTTTCAGATAAAGGATTTTTTGTTATATGAATAACAGATCATCAGCTTATGTTGCCGTACTTATTGCCGCGGTGTTATGGGGAACGCCATATACAGTTGTCAAGATTGGACTATCTATACTTACTCCACCTTTACCTCCCCTTGGTTATCTTATGCTACGGTTTTTTGTTGCACTAGTCCTACTTCTTCCACTATTAATCTATACAACAACTCGAAATAATACTTTTAAGCTTCTCAAGAATAAATCTATTGTTCTTCTTGGGTCGGTAAACGCATTAGCGTATATTTTACAGTTCATTGGACAAGTAGGAACAACTGCTGCAGTGGCTACATTAATGGCGAATACTTATTTGATTTCAACACCTATTTTATCTTCTTATTTTCTAGGTACAGAAATTACCAAAAGACTAAAATTAGCCGTAATCGGAGGAATTAGCGGAGCTTTGATTGTTTCTTGGAGTGTATCAACTGGTATTGCCTCAGAAGACACATTGGTCTTCATTCTTAGCACTTTCTTAGTTCTCATTTCAGGACTTGTATGGGGTGCTTATGGAGTTGCTTCTAGCATAATCAGCAAGAAAGCAGAGGAAGAAAGTATTAAAGAATTGACCAATTCATCAGCAGTGTTTGTTTCATCAAATATTTATTCTTTACTAATGGTTGGTATCTTGATGTTAGTTTTAAATCAATCACCTACTATTGAATCACTGACAATAGAAGCATGGTTAACAGTGATTTATCTAGCGGTGTTCTGTACAATCTTACCTTTCATTTTGTATATTCGTGCAAGTCAGGTGATTGAACCAACAGAATTGAATATATTTCTACTATTAAACATAATTGTGAGTCTAATCATGGCAAACCTTATTTTATCGGAATTTTTGTCGTTCTTTGGATTATTAGGAAGTTTTTTGATTGTTTTTTCAATATACATTGCCAGTTCAAGTCGAAATCCAAGGTGATCTTAATCCTCAATTTTCAATTAAAAACCCTAGATAAATCGGAAATCTTTGATGCTGTGAAAGTGTTCATGAGAGCCTTTCAAAGAGATGATCCATCACTATTAAGCAGAATTGGCGGACTCTGGACTGAGATGATTAACCAGGGAGTAGCTCATTTCAAAATAGCAAAATTTGAAAAGAGATTTATTGGGATTGGAGCTGTTTTCTTTTATTCTACAATGGCATGGATTGGTTATATGGGAGTTGACCCATTTTTCCAGAGAAAGGGAGTGGGAAATAAGTTATTTGTTGATTTAATCGATCAAATCAAAGAAAAGGATATCAGAACCGTTAGACTGGATGCAAGTGATTTAGGAAGAAAAATGTACTTGAAATTCGGCTTAAAAGAAGAGTTTAATGTGCATGTGCATAAACTCTGTGAAGAAACACAAGCTAATCCACCCCAATTTAATTTGAAAGTCTCTGACAACCTGTCAAAATGGATTCTGAAAATGGATAAGGAATCATTTGGTGGGGACAGGAGTATTTTGCTCAGACTTTTATCAAACCACGGGAAGATTATTCATGTCAACAAAAAGGGATATGGAATTGTAACCTCTGACAAGATTGGTCCTGTCGTTGCTGATAGAGCTGAAGTCGCAATTGCTATAGTAAAACATGCATATTCCTTAGGAGCAAGAACAATATGTATTCCTCACCACAAGGATTTATCGGAAGCATTTATTTCTCGTTTGTACCTCAAAGCTACAGGAATAGTCAATACGAGGATGATACTAGGTGAAAAAGTCAATGAAATTAATAAAAACATCTATGCTGGATATTCTTTTGGTACTGGTTGAATTTTTTATTTTGATGGAAGCGAGTTTAGGTCAATAAATTGAAAAGTTATGTGAGGTAAATTTTCCATTCTTTTTTCAATAAAGTGCTGAGAAGGAAAATGTAAAGTCAAATTTCGTTTCCTTTCCGCCTCCACCAAGAGATTTAACCAGATCATTAATCAATTTTTGGCTTCTAAAAAGATTATTACTTTGATCTGGGTCTTCTAAACGAATAAATACAATGGTTTGTCAATAGTACTTATGACCCAAAGTGTACTAAACAGGATCTGGAATGCTATCACAAAGGAGGGCCACCTTAAAGGATTAACAAGGGCACCTCAGCTAAGCATTTTCGTAATAAAAAATTATCAAACGAATCCTAGATTGGCAATAATGACGAGTAAAGAATTCTTCGAAGAAGCCAACGGTGATTTGTTTATCGGGAGAGAGCTACCAAGTAGAGATACTTTAATTGAGCTAGTACGAGAACATCGAGAATTCAGCTAGATGATCAATGAAACTACTCTATTCACTACCAATTTCCTGTAATCTATTCTTCTGGTTTTTCTTTTCGTGAAATTTTGAAAACTACAGGACGTTTATAATCAGCGCAACAGTTGGAGTGACTATCGGGGGTATCAAACCAAGGCATCTTACCTCCACTTTGCATTATTCGGATAGTTGGAAAAATTGAATGGAAAGCAGAGGGACATAGTTTTCCTCGGTCTTCAGGATAATTAAATACATCTCCAATTTTATGACCAATAGGGCATTTACCCTCTCCAAGAATGTCTGTTATTTCTAGTTTGATTTCATAATTCGTCATGTTTCAGAACTCCTTTAAGAGTAATAACGCAAATCTTCTGAAAACTATTTGTCATTTTCCTGCTGCAGGATAACCTTATAGTGAAAGGTTTAAAACTGGTTAAGAAATGCAGATCAATCTAATAATGAAAAAGTGAGGAAAAACTTATGCTTGACTTTTTTTACGGAATAGTGCTATTCTTTGAAGTATTGATCAGTATTGTTATTGGTATATTCATCATAAGGAGAGATAAAACCCAAACTTTGAATCAAGTCTTTTTATTGGTGATGCTCGCTTTTGCGGGTTATTTATTCTTTGAATCGATAATTTACCTGCTTGGAGTAGAAGATCTGGCAGATCTTCTTCGCGATTTGAGTATTATTTTTTCCACATTAGCAGTAATTCTTCTGGTTTTCTCTGCTCTCATTGTTCAATATGGTGATGTCATTATCGAAAGAAAGTTAAATCTGGTGATTGGCTTTTTTTCATTGGTAATACTAGTTCTTATCGGGGCACCATTTGATTCTGCGAGAATTGTTAAGAATGGTGTCACTTACGTTATTTTTGAACAGGCTGATCCAGTTTTTGGGATTGTTGGAAAAATAGCTCTATTATTCATACCAATATTATTCATCTTCTTCTCAATGTTTCAATATTTACGCATCAGACAATCCAGTGATGATCCAGTTTTACGTAATAAACTGCTCAGACTGGCTATCGGATTATTTCTAATCACAGTTGGAATAGCGTATTTTGCGGTCTTCCCAGAGTTCCGTTATCCAGGTCACGTATCATATATTGCTGGTTTGGCAAGCCTATTCTGGGCCTTCAAGTGATTAGTACTGGTTTGGGTAAAATGAGCGACAAACTGAAAGAGGATCTTTTAAACGAGTTCCCTGGTAAAATGGAAAATGAACAGGCTTTTATTATCCAATACATTATGAAGAAAGCCCAACTTGGAGAAAAACCTCCAGCAAAAGAGGAGATAGAGAAAAGCATCGAAAAGATGATTAAAACTGGCACTTTCGAGAGAAAAGGCCCCCTGCTGATTTTGAAGGCTGCTAAATCAACACCAACGGTACTTGAGGAAGAGGAGGAAGAAGAGGAAGAACTTCCAATTCTTTCAACTAGCTCAATCAAAGGAGACTTTACTGAGAATCAGAAGGTAATTCTTGCGGCTTTCCAAGGGAAATTCGAGAATAGAACAGCTATTATCATGAATGTGACTATGGCCGAGTTGTCACAAGGGAGAAAACCTCCAGATAAAGAAGTATTGGAAAAAAGTATTGATGAGTTGATCGAGAAAGGGGCACTAGAACCAAAAGGGGATATATTGATCAAAAAATCGTGATTTAAGATACCAGTTGATAAAAAAATTCAGTCCTATTGCATTTGTGAGGGGAAATGCCGATCGATTTTCATAACAAAAAAGACCGTTATACTTACGCAAAACGACAGGCTGACACTAGTTGGATTACCAAAATATTGGAAATAGTAAATCCTCGCGGAAAACATGTAGTTGATATTGGGTGTGGAGGAGGTATTTATACAAGAGCATGGGCGCAACTAGGTGCAGCTCACGTTCTTGGTCTTGATTTTTCAGAACAAATGATTCAAACTGCTAAAGAATTGTCCTCTGGTTATCATAATATTTCCTTTCAGGTTGGTAACGCGCTCTCAACAGGTTTAGATGATAAAATTGCAGATTTGGTCTTCGAACGCGCTCTTATTCACCATCTTTCAGATATCCCTAGGTGTCTAAGTGAAGCATTCAGATTATTAAAATCTGGTGGCATTTTCATTATCCAAGAACGAACTCCAGAGGACGTAGGGGCTCCAGCTTCAAAAGAACATACAAGAGGATACCTTTTTGAAAAATTTCCTCATCTTGTAGATATAGAATATAAACGCCGTCCTACTAAAAAGGATATCCAAGAAGGATTAGAAAACGCTGGTTTTAATGACATCAAGGAATACTCCTTATGGGAAACAAGGAGAACTTATCGAAATTTTTATGAGCTGGCGAATGATCTTCGAGAACGAACTGGTAGATCCATTCTTCATGAACTCGATAATGAACAATTGGAAGAACTAATTGAGTACATTTCTTTTAAGATTCCATTAGGGAAAGCGATTATTGAAAAAGATCGCTGGACGATTTGGATCGCAAATCGATAATATGCGAGTTTCTCGATTTCATCAAACCTTGTTCCAAAAGTTGAACAGCTTATTCTAAATGTAGTACATCATGTTTGAAATTCAAAACAGCCTGTTCTATTCTATAGGTATTTAATCATGATTTTGAAAAGATCATTTAGATATAAAATTGACATGGTGAAAATTTAATGAAAATTAATGGCAAACTACGAAAATATGGTCTATTATCCTCTATTGGAGGTGGAGCCGTAGCGACTGTTGTTTTTGTTGCGGCAATAGTAATCTTCAATCCTTTGAACATGCTGATGGACATTCCAGATTGGGAAAATCCTTCTTTAATTGAAGGAAGTGCCTCGACATACCAGATAAAGCATCAAATCCAAACTAATTTTGGTACATATAACCCCCAAACGCTATCCTATAATCCCCAAATCACTCCTGTTCAGATTCAATCATATCTAGCTAATGTTGATTTGCAGGGGCTTTCTCTCACCGCAGAAGTAAAAAGTAAACTTGCACAGAATGGATTTGCTTTGGTAGATGAAGGATATGAGGATATTTATGAACTCTATGAGGATGATGAAGTTCCTCAATTCATCACCACAGATCTTTGTTTACATGCATACCATGTGTTGTATGATATCAGTTTACGAATTCTAGAGGGAACACATTTCACGAATGATTTTGAAGCCATGCTTGAAACTCTCAGAACTCAACAGATGACCCTGAATGGGACTGTTAATGAAGCCATCACGTATGATTCTGTTTCTAAGAATGTTGCTTATCTTTCAGTTATGCTTTATTTACTCGATAATACTACCTATCCTATCCCTCCAGAAGTTGAGGGTCTTGTCAACAAAGAGTTAGTAAACATAAATGCTGGACAAAGTGCCATATCAGCTATTTTTGGATATGAAGAAGATTATACTCAATACAAAGTCCGTGGTCACTACACTCGAAATGAGGTTCTCGCTAACTATTTCAAGGCAATGATGTACGCTGGAAGGATAGGATTCTTGCTTCAAAGCCCATTTGGGGATATTGAAATGGGGATTAACCACACTCGTATGGCACTATTGTTATTGTCTTCATTCAATGCGACTATAGGATCAGAAACAGTCTGGGATCTTTGGGATCGAATCTACCAACCGACTGCATTTTATGTTGGAGCATGTGATGATTTAACTCCAATAGAATATTATCATATGTGGCAGAAATTTGGTTCCCCTGAAGGAGATCTATTAGCTAATGATACACTAATAATTGAGATAATCAATGAGGCTAAAACTTACCGAAAACCACAGATTAACTCTATGTTTGTCAACGAAATGTTTGAATTTGAGAATGTCACTCAAGGGTTTAGATTAATGGGTCAACGATTCGTTCCGGATTCATACATCTTCCAGCAATTAGTACACACAAAAGTATTTAGCCGGTTATTACCAAACGGATTAGATATTTTTTCTGTTTTTGGTAGCTCACGTGCAGCTTCTCATCTTCAGAATGAAAACTTGACTTTCTCTGATTACAGTTCGCAGATTCTAAAACTTAGAGAGGAATTTGCCAATCTAACTGATTATGACTGGACACAAAATTTGTATTGGATGTGGTTATACTCTCTATTTCCATTGCTAACACCTGCAAGCGAGGGGTACCCTGGTTTTATGCAGAGTGACGCTTGGACTGACAAAGCATTAATGACAGCCATGGGTTCTTGGGCTGAATTACGTCACGATACTATCCTTTACGCAAAACAATCCTATACCCAATATAGAGCCGGACCAACTGAGATCGTAGAGGGATATGTTGAACCATATCCAGAACTTTATGCACGATTAGCATGTCTTGCACGTTTGATGGAAAACGGTCTTGAAGAAAGAGGATTAGTCATTGAGGGTTTCAGTGATAAGCTTGATCAGATTGCAGAAGTGTTTGACCGTTTAGTAGAGATTAGTATCAAAGAACTGGAAAATAAAGCATTGACAGACAGTGATATCTCTTTCATTAGGCATGCAGGTACTCAAATTGCCAACATCGCTAGTTATCACGATCCTGAAGCTGATCCTTGGGTTAGTGAAGCTGATGACAGGATGGCAATAGTCGCTGATGTACACACAGATCCTAATACAAACAAGGTATTGGAAGTAGCTACGGGGAATCCTTTAGTGATTTACGTTGTAGTTCAAGATCAAAATGGACAATTACGATTAACCCGTGGCGGGACGTTTTCGTATTATGAGTTCAATCAATCAATGACCGAGCGTTTAAGTGACGAGAACTGGCACGAAATACTGGATACAAATCCCCCTGCCTTACCCAAATGGATTCTTGACTCTTTACATATCCATACCTTGAACAATGTTTTTATTTCGACAGTTGTCGAGGAAGAGTAACTGGTCTCAAAAGAAAAGGAAAACAATTTAACTTCTTTCTTCCTTTTTTTCTTTTACTTCAGGTTAATAGTCAAAAAGATGCAAGCAAAGAGTTTTGCATAAGTCAAAAATGATACATATTTAAAATGTAAAGAAAAAATGAAAAGGAAATCTCATCTGTAAGATAAATATTAATTCTTTACGCCTCAGACTAAGAGGTAAGGAAGTATTATCTTTGGAAGAACAATCAGAAGAATTATTACAAACAAAAACCATGAAAATTTATTGGTTTCTCCTCACACATGATGAAAGCGGCATTCGTGAAATTCAGCGTGACCTAGGAATCTCCTCACCATCAACAGTCTCCTATCACATTAATAAACTAGTCAATGCGGGTTTGGTCTCAAAATTACCGACTGATAAATATACTGTTGAAGAAACAATGAAATCAGGAATATTTGGTCTTTATGTGAAGATTGGAACACGTATGATCCCAAGGATGTTGTTTTATCTTTCGTTTCTGACACTTGGAACATTTTTTTACTTGTTACTAATTTTTAATAGGGGAACCTTCTATATCCATGTTGAAGATTTCTTATTTTTGTTTTGTTCAATATGTGGAATAATATTCATTAGTTATGAAACATATAGAATATGGGCAATGAAACCTCTGTAATTCTCAAATATAATGCAAGTATAAAGGGGTTTTATATTTCAGGAGCTTGCCAATTAATAATCATATTATTCGCTAGTAATAGGGTTAAAATAATCCAAGGAAAAACTAATTTTCTTCGCTTTACCTTCCACAAAACCACCACTGAAAAAAATGTGAGAAGAAGATCCAAAGCTGGATAAATAGCTGTGATTAATGATTCTATAATCGTCTCTGAGTTGAGAAACACTATTGGAATATTAAGCATTGCTAAAACAAGAATTAAACATAGACCAAATAATGCTAGGATTATTACTGCTTCTAGTTTTTTTACTTGAATTTCTAGGATTCTCCATTGCATTATTAATCCTAGAATGAAGATTGGATAGCCAACTAAGCGAAGAAAGTCAGGTATGAATTGGTTCTCGGCAGAAGTCTGAAGAACGAATTCAAAGAATAGGTTTGTCAATTCTCCAAGAGCCCACGAAAAAATAGCTATTGCCATTACGAGCCAAGCTTTTTTAGCCTGAGACGGAATATTAAATTTGAAAGCGAAAATCAGTAGAATTAACCCACAGAAGAAAAGGATAATGAACGCACAAATAGTTAAAAGATTCTGATAATCCTCCTCGCTTGCAATAGGTTGTATCAACCACGCTGTAATCAAAAAAACAGTAAATAATGCTAGTAGGAAATATATTATTGCGTACCTACTTAGTGCTTTAAGTACAATCAGTTGAAAAACCTCAGAATCTTATTTGTCTGTTGAGTCATCTTTCAAAACATACTTATCATAAGTTGGAATTTTTACTGGATTCAATTCTTCGAGTATTACTGCAACTTCCGTTTTGCTATCAGCAAACACTCTCAAGGGTTTCTCCGTCCAACCCGTTGTAACACACTCTTTTGCAACTTCGATTAGCAATGTTCTCCAAGCATTGGTATAACCTGGACGAGTAGCTGTGAATCGTAAGATCATATAATCATCAGTCTCGGTCATATCTGGCCATTCTTTAAGGGGTGCACTTGCACAAACTATTAGGTTATCTTGAAATACAAGAACACAATGGCCATCAAGTAAAACCTTGTCCTTGAAATAATTCTTAAACCACTCTTCAGTATATACCTTTTTCAAATCAGGATCAACTTTAGCAATTTCAAGAAGCAAATCCAAATCATCATCAGAGGCAATACGACTAGTGAACGGTTGATCTGGAATTTCGAGTTTACTAACAGCACTTACGTCAAAATCGTATCCAAAACCTTCAACTTGTCGCACAAAACCTCGGCTTGTGAAAAAAAAAATTTGATCTTTCCAGGTCGCTTTTAGCCAATAAGAAATCTGATCCGGATTTTTTTGTTTAATGTAGTCGAGCATCTCATTAAAGAGTTTTTCTTGAACTTTCAGGGGACATGAGGGGACAGCCCATGGGTACCCGATTGCAAAACCTTTTTTTTCTTTTCTAGCTTGAATATATGCCAAGGGCTCACCATTCTGAGTAAATGCATAACGTACAAATTTAGGATTAGTTTTCTCTGTTTCATAGCGCGTCCGAATTTGCTCTGTTGTGGCTTTTTCACCAGTTGCTTGATTGTAAAGGTGTGCCTGAATTTCCTCTAGCCCTTGATTAGGTTCGTAAAACCGATAAACTATTTCCATGATGTTCACTGTTGGATTATTGTGATTTAAGAAAGTTATTCTTTTTCTTCTGAGGTTAAGAAAAATTAGAGATTGATGGAAAACTTGCTGACTCTCTTTTTATTTTTTATATATATGCAAGGTAAATTGGATAAAGATGAGTCGAACTAATGAGGGGTTTGGTAAAAAAATTGACATTACATTTAATGCTGTGACTCCACTTCATCCCTTGATTAGATAGAACAAATCTATGAACTAGGCTTGGAATGTCGTTTTACATGATTTTGGGAGAAAACCTGATGCCAGTCGCAGTACTGAAGATTTTTCCATTTGATAGTGCTATTATATGTAACAACAAAACCCTTTTTCATATAAAATGAAACTGCGTAAGCTAATTGTGGGAAATCTCGCTGAATATTGATTTCTTTTTTATCTGGAATAATATTGTCAAAATTCATATGTTTATGCAAATTTGAGTTGTGTACTTCCATAATCTGTAATTTATAGTTAGTAACCATTTATAAATTCGTGTGATACACATCAATTCGATATCTATTGGAAATATCTTTTAATCCAATGAGTGGTCTTCAAAATTCATGCAATTTTCGGTGTTACGAGTTTATTCTGAGGTTAATAAGATTTGAATAACGTTAAAGAACTATTTGATTTGTCTGGGAGAAAAGCAGTAGTAACAGGAGGAGCTTCTGGCATCGGTTATACCATGGCAGAGGGACTAGCCGAAGGAGGAGCTTCAGTAGCAATTTGTGGACGGGGTCGTCACGGATCACTTGAAGAAGCCTCCACACGATTATCAGAGATAGGTCCAGAAATCTTAGCTTTGAAATGTGATGTAAGTGTCGAAGAAGAGGTTATACAACTCGTACAGACCTTGTGCGACAAAGATTTCAGTGTGGATATTCTTGTTAACAACGCAGGTGTCTCCTGGGGGCATGATTCGGAAGAAATGCCACTGGATCGTTGGAATATGGTCATTGAAACGAATCTAACTGGATTATTTGTCGTAACACGAGAGGTGGCTAAAGAATTCATGATTCCAAGAGGTAGTGGTTCCATAATTAATATTGCGAGCGTGTCTGGGTTAACAGGAGGGGAAGTAGGTCTCTCTGCTTACTCTGCTTCGAAGGCTGGTGTGATTGGTATAACTAAGCAGCTAGCAATCGAATGGGCTTCTATTGGAATCCGTGTGAATGCTATCGCTCCAAGCTGGTTTCCCTCATATATGACCCGTCATTTCACGGGAGAAGATAGCCCTTATCGCGAACTACTTCTGAAAGATAGTCCTTTTGGGAGGTTTGGTAAACCAGAGGAGTTAAAGGGGCCAGTCGTCTTTCTGGCTTCCCAAGCGAGTTCATACATCACTGGTACCATAATACCAGTTGATGGAGGTTATACTTCAAAATGAATTCCATACATGTTTTAGATCTATTCAAATTAACTGATAAAGTAGCACTGGTATCAGGGGGTGCTAAGGGATTAGGTACTGTTATAAATGAAGGGCTTCTGGAAGCTGGAGTCAATACATTGATCTTTTGTGGTCGTGGGAGACATGGTTCGTTAGAAGAAGAACAGGAAAGATTATCAGAGTTGTTCACTAATGCCAAGATTATTGGTGTCCAATGTGATGTCTCCGATGAATCAGAAGTTCAATCAATGGTGCAAAAACTAAAAAATGATGTAAATCAGATCGACATATTAGTTAATAATGCAGGAGTCACTTGGAATGCCCCAACAATCGATCAAACGTTTGCAACTTGGCACCGAGTTATCGATATTAATCTAACAGGACTATTCCTCCTTACTCGTGATGTGGCAAATGAACTTATGATTCCCAAAGGAGGGGGAACAATAATCAATATCAGTAGTATCTTAGCTTTTCTAGGAGTGGAAGTTGGTAGTCAGATTGGTTATACTGCTTCTAAAGCTGGTGTTTTAGGGTTGACTCGTCAGCTTGCCGTAGAATGGAGCAAATGGAATATTCGTGTGAATGCTATTGCTCCTTCATTCATAGAGGGAGATACAATGGCGAAAATATTCACCAATGAAGATAGTCCAGTGAGAGAGACTCTCATTGAGACTATCCCAACAAAGCGTTTCAATACACCCACTGACTTAAAAGCAGCTGTTTGTTTCCTTGCATCAGAAGCATCTGCTAATATTACTGGTCAGTATCTCACATTAGATGGTGGTCTATCAGTAAAATAAATGGGTAGAAAACACATGAATAAGCAACAAGATCAAGCCCTCCTTGACAATCCTCCAAATTACTATCTAGAAAACTATACTGATTCTTTAGATGACCTAAAAAAACAGGGAAAACCTTTACTAGGTTATTTTACCAATCGGGTGCCAGTTGAATTACTTCACGCTCTAAATACATATCCAATTCGGATGTTGTCGATAGGATCAGCAGTTCAAGGAGCTTCAGAAAGGTACATTCAAATTTTTGCTTGCTCATGGTTAAGACAAATCCTAGATTTAGGTCTTGCAAAGGGTTTTAATGCGATTGATGGAATAATTTTTTCTGCAGGCACTTGTGATTCGCTTCAGAATGTATCAGATATTTGGAGAAAGGTATTTCCAGATCATTGGACGTATAATCTCACTTTCCCTGTATTAGTTACTACAGACGCTGCTGTTGAATATTTGCAGAATGAATTTGAAACTCTAATTCATGTTGTCTCGGAAAAATTTCCTGAAAATCCTGGAGGGTTTACTCTTTCAGAAAGCATAAAAAAGTATAATAGTAAACGAATTAATTTTCAGAAGTTGGCAACTTTAGTTTCTGAAAGGAAGATGAAGTATCAGGAATTAGCACAACTGTTACTACTCGGAGATACCCTTCCAGTTGAGATTATGAACAAATACCTAGAGAAGAAAATTAACCATCATGAAGAAGCCTCATCTCAACTGACTATCCCAGAGACTCCCCGTCTTCTTATCACAGGAGGAATGTTTGACAATTATCGTTTGTTTGAACAAGTTGCTGATTTTGACTTGGTTGTAGCCGATGATTTATCCTTCGGTACGAGAAATTTCAACTTTTCAATTCCCCAAAGTAGTTTCTTGCAAGGTTACGCTCAAGCGTACCTTGAAAGAACGCCTGACCCAACAGCCTATGATATGGAAAAACGCTTGAGAGGACTAGAAAGCCAGATTCACAACCACAAAGTTGATGGTGTCATATTATTAGGGGTCAAGTTTTGTGATCCTGATACGTTCGAATTTGTACCTATCCAAAATAAACTGAAAGATCTCGATATTCCCTATTTGAATATTGAAACCACTCCTGAATTGTCAAATTTACAACAGGTACAAACACGTCTTTCAGCTTTCGTTGAAATGCTATCTTAAAGGAGAATATATTATGTCTACAAACGAAAAAAAACGGGTATATCGTCGTCTTGAAAGCACTCAGACTGTGAAAAATGCTCAAGCAATGTATTACTTACAGAGTAAGAATCCGTATTTATCTGATGAGGGGAAGAAGATCGCATGGGTTACATCTGGAGCACCAGTCGAATTTCTGATTGCTATGGATATTATCCCACTTTATCCAGAACAGTATGGAGCAATTGCAGGTGCAGCAAAAGACTCTACTCGCTTATGTCAAGTGGCTGAAAGCCACGGTTATGGCGCTGATCTCTGTGCTTATGCTCGAACATCGTTTGGTAGTGTGTTTTCTCCTGATCCTCCCACACCAATGCACGAAATTAATGGAACTGGAGGATTAGCCCAACCCGATATGTTGATCGCAGGCAACAATATTTGTGGAACAGTCTTAAAATGGTATCAGGATTTATCACGGTACTTTAACATTCCACTTTTCTTGTTCGACACTCCACCCCTGACAGGTGATAGAATTCCAGATTATTATTTAGATTACATAATCCTACAATTACAGAATTACATTAAATTTCTAGAAGACCAAATGGGGAGAAAGATGAATGAGGATAAAATGATTGAAGTAATGCGAAATTCTCTCCAAGCCATTGATTTATGGACTCAAATTTTGGAACTGGGGAAGACTAAACCAACTCCATTGAACTGTGCTGACCGGTTTCTGTTAATGGCGCCAGTTGTTGCTCAACGAGGGACTCTTGAAACCATCACTGTATATGAAGAGGTTCTCTCAGAAGTTCAACAAAGGGTTGATGAGGGTTTGGGAGCGATCACAGTCCAAGAAAAATATCGATTATTGTTTGATAACATACCAATATGGTTTAATCTTTATGAATTCTTTAATTCTCTTTCCACAAAAGGAATTGTCTTTCCAGTTGATACTTACACACAAGCTTGGTCGTATGGTGGCAGATTGGTTGAATCTGGCGATTTACTGCGTGATGCTGCTATTCGATACTCGAATATCTATCTAAATAAGACTCTTCAGCACAAAATCGATATAATTAAAGATCTTGCTACTGATTACGAATGTGATGGCATCTTCTATCATTCCATGCGGAGTTGTAAACGATATTCCTTAGGCCAACCAATTACTCGACGAGAAATAACCGAGAAAACGGGAAAACCTGGAGTTATAGTTGAGGGAGATATGTGTGACAGTCGAAATTTCAGCGAAGAACAAGCATGGACCAGAATCGAGGCACTCATAGAACTAATTGACCAGAAAGTTTGACCTTCTTCTCAAATCAGGGTATTTTTTACTTGTAAATAGGCGTAATTACCCTTCTTCTGCTCTTTTCCGTAGGTGATCCAAAGGAGGACGGCCAACTCCAGT
>JAEOTU010000228.1 GCA_016839665.1 Candidatus Hodarchaeota archaeon | reverse complement strand
TATCGTATCTTGTAAGAAGTCAAGACTGATATTCGAGTGATTGCCATTCTAAAAGTTGAATTACGTAAGAGCGTGTATGATTAATAATCAAATATTCTCATAGTGGTGACCGTCCGCAACAGGTACAAGGAGTTAGTCCGAAAACTCAGCATAGAGATAACTGTTTATATAATTATATCTTTTAACAATCATGGAACTATCAAGATAAATCAACATGGGAGTTTCTCATCTCACGAATTATTTTTTCTGCTGGAATGGGTATTGTTGGCCTTTCCTGCTTAATCTCTTCCAATGAAAAAGACTGCTTGTCGTTCTGTTGTATTAGCTTCTTAAAAGCGTCTTCTAAGTTTATCAGGGTAGTATCATCAATGATTTTATTCAGTTCACTACTCAGGGCTCTCATTGCACCACTAGAACGATAAACTTGATCTTTAAATTTCTCCCAGGACTTTTTATCTGTATAGAAGCTTACTTTTTCCCTCACGAAATTTCACCTGTTTGACTCTATAGCACTAAACTAGTATCAATCATTAAAAAATTTTCTTTTTCGATCACGTTTCTTAAGGAAAATAATCACTATAAATAGCATTAATAATGACATAGAAAGGTTGAAGCCCGGAGTTAAAATAGGGATTGGATCACTTATTGTTGGTTGGGGGGCACTGCTTATTGTAACTATAAATGGAGTTTCAGTTGTCATTGTGGTTGTATTTGTACTCGTTGAGGTGGCGGAGTCGGTATTTGATGTAGAAGTAGTTGAAGGGATTGTATCAATATTAAATATTGCTGTTTCTATTCCTATGTTTCCTGTTTGATCCTGTGCACTGATGGTAATAGTATGTGTCCCCTCTGAGAGGTCAGATATAACTGTTCCACTTGGGAGAGCTGTGGTGTTAGCTACGTCATCGGTGTAGATGGTAACTGCCCCATCGGACACAGTATAGACCAAAACCACACTATCTTGACTATAAGTTGTAGAAAGGGGACTAGTGATGCTTATTGAAGGAGCAACGGTATCTACAGTAAACATCACAACAGCATGAGTTATTGTACCGAATATCTCTGCATAAGCATGAAGGGTGTAACTTCCATCATCTAGCAACCGATTTTCATTCGCTGTCCAAGTTTCATTCGATTGGTCGACTCCTTCAATGTAGTACGAATAACTGAAACCTGTTCCAATTAATCTAACAATAATTGTATTAATTCCGTATGAATGTGGTTGAGGGGTGATAATAGTGATCATTGGAGGCACAGGATTCATTAATGGATATAAATCTTGGTTGGATCCACCATTAATTGGGTAAGGATCATCGGGTACTCCCCAATAGTTGAAGCTGATGTTATTGTTGATACCCGCGTCATATGCTTGAGAAATTTCTACTGCATTATTATCTATGAAATTATTCCAGTGTACACTATTATTTTCCGAGGTACCATATACTATAAATCCAGAATACGTGTTATTATAGACTAGATTAAAGCTAACAGTGTTGTTGCTCGAGGAGGCTATTTCAATCCCATCATAGGTGCAGTTAAAGAGTGTATTCTCTGCTAATGTATTATTCTGACAGGACGCTCGAAGAGCTACAGCCTCCCATGAGCAGTTGTAGACCGTATTCCCTCTTAATTGGTTGAAATTACAGTTGGAATCCAAGCGAATACCATTGTTTGAACAATTAAAGATTCTATTATACATTAATTTACTATTATTATTCCCATTACTCATGGCTATGCCAGAATTTAAGCTGTCATAGATTATATTCCCTGTAAAAGTGTTGTTGATTCCAAAATGCACGGCAATTCCGTCGTAAGAGCAATTATAGATTCTATTGTCAGAGAGAGAATTGAAACTGCTACAGGACACGAGAATCCCAAATGTAGAGCAATGACCAATTGAATTCCCAGTTAAAGTATTATTCTGTCCTCCGAGGCGAATTCCTGCCCATAAACAGTTGTAAATGGCATTTAATGACAAAACATTGTCGCTGCTGCGAGTCGTTAACTGAATCCCATCGTTTGAGCAATCTTTGATCGTGTTGTTTGCCACAGTATTGTTGTACGACAATCGTAGATGAATCCCATGAGTTACTTTCTCGATTAGATTATTCTCAATCCTCCCATTTGTCACGTTCTCCAGATATATTCCGACTTGGGTGGCAGTTATGGCATTTAACGTTCCGTTCTTAATGGTAAAATAGGCTGAAGTATCTTCTATATAAATTAATGTGTCTGTAGATGCAATAATAGTGAAATTTGTTAATAAATAAGGATCTGTTTGAGTTCCAGAGCCAAAAAATCCTGCTGATGAGAAATCTCCCTCGTTGTCTATGTATATTGGGTTAAGTGAATTAGCAGTTACATCTAAAACTTTCTGTTTTGATGACGTTCCAAATAAAGATCCCTTGCTATTCTGATTCCATTCTGCATATTCAAATTGGTTATTTCTCCTCTCCAAATTATGATTACAGTTTATCATTATTAGAATCAGTATAAATGAAATACATGCTATTTTCCATTGATTCCTCTTAATTTCCCAGATGAGTTTAGGAAATCTTAACCTCATTTGAGTTACCTTTTTTCTCGCTCTCGTATCATTAGTATTTTTTACCTCGTTTTCTTTTAAACAAGAAGATCCCAGCAATCCCTGCGAAAATGGTTAAAATAGGAAAATTCGTTGTGGTTTGAGTGACCCAAGTTGTCTCATAGATGACTGATATCACTGTGATGACAGTACTTGGGGGTGTGGGTGAAGACGTAGTCGTTGTGTTTGCAGGAGTCGTAGTTGCAGTAGTTGTCGTAGTTGCTGTTGAAGGAAGTTCAATGGTAAACCGCATCATAGCAACATTAGAATTATTAATTGAATCATTCGCGTAGACCATAATGGAGTGAGGTCCTTCTGAGAGGCCCTGTAATAAGATGTTTCCAGTAATGGTAACGTTAGTACTACCATCTAAGGAATAACCAATCCAAGAAGTGGATTCATTCAAGGTAATTGATAACCACACACTGTCAGCCATGTAGGTAGCATTGGCTGGGCTATGTAAGGTAAGAAATGTAAAATCCGTGTCGACGGTGAACCACCTCGTCGCAATCCCTACATTTCCCACACTGTTATTAGCACAAATTCTCACAACGTGGGATCCCCCCGACAACGAATATAAAACGGTGTTTCCAGTGATTGTGACATTGGGAGCTCCATCTAAGGAATAGCCAATCCAAGAGGTGGGTGCATTAATACTAAAGTTCAACCACGTATTAGAATGAGAATGCGTGGAGTTATTAGGACTTTTTATCGTAATCTCTGGGGTAAGTGGCATTGGAGACGTTCCTTCAATGAGGGCAGCTGCGTCGATATAACAAAGCCCCCCAGGTGTCGAACCCTGACCTAGAATGCTTATAGATACACCTAGCCAAGGATTAAGGCTATTTCCCGAATTAACTGTAACGGTTAGTTGTTGCCAGGAAGCATTATCAACAGAGGTATTAGAATCAAACGCACCAGTACCCCCATCCAAAGTGATTGTCACTCTAGCGTTGGGATTATTATCATAAACCCAGACTGAAAGGGCGTGGTTTTTCAAAGCAACATCTACATATTGGGACAATGAAGCAAGTGAAACACTCCCTTTAGTAAGCTTAACACTAGAATTACCTGAAAGAACCATCGAAGTCTCCTGAGTAATATTATTATCTCCAGGATCGCTCCAAGTCCAGTTGGTAAGCATGGTTGAATTGGTCCAGTTTTCAAAATTTGCGTCTACTAATAAGTTGTCTGATGACCCTACTACAATCGTTGGTTGTACAACCATCAAAGCTCCTCCCGCCATCAAGAATAATAGAAAGCAAGACTGTTTAATTCTCATTTTCATAACCTTCAGTTGAAAGTAGTTAGTCATTATGTTTAAGATTCAATTTTGACTGTATTTAATTTCCCCCGACAAACTGGGCATTTCTTCATGCCCACCTGATAACAGTTATCGCAGAGGGAGCGATGACACGAGGAACACCCATAATGTGACTCTATTTTCGGGTAGAATTTCTGACACAGGCTACAGAAAAATCTGTCTTTCTCCTTGAGAATTTTTACCTGTTCTGCGGGGACATATTCGATAGTTTGCAGACCCACATTATATGTAGGAGCCAGTTCCACCTCTTGGTCTCGGATTGGTTGTAACACACCTAAAACTTCTTGTGCATGGGACAGTGTTGGATCGGGGATCGTGTCCCCCATCGCTTTATCGATTGAGGGTTTAATGAACGTATCCACAATGTTCTTCATCGCGTCTCCCGCCAGTTGAAAGAGTCCAGCTATTGGATCTTTCGTTTGGGGTTTGTAGTCTCTCACAAAGCCATCGGTTATCTTGACCACATTCTCCACGGTTAATTCTGGTGGATCTGCTATTGGGAGTAGCCAACTCGGATGAGTGATGACACTTTCCAACGATAATGTGGGATCTTTCAGCAAATTAGGAAAAAATTGTCGTATTTCATTATCGAGTTCTGCCACTCTTGTTTCAGTTATTTCCGAGGAATAGGGAATTTTCAACCTATTCTGGTCATAATAGCTTAATGTGACTCGTGTTGATAGGACTCCTAAGCGACTCTGCTTTGCTAATTCTAATATCGAGACCGACTTCCCCGTTTTCCCTTTCAAACTATGGTGAGTCTTAACTACCCGAACCACGTTTAATTCTATATCATTGGTCTCAAATAGATCAAAAAATGAGGGTATTTTCTTCTCAGGCATTTTGATAACACTATTACAAAAATTAACTAGCTCTCGTGCGTTTGAGGTAGCGTAATTTAACCCTATAACCACTTCTGTCAAATTAATCTGCTCTTTTTTGACAAATGGGACTATCAAGATCGATTGAGCATCCAGCTGCTTTATCTGCTCTGGTTCATACTTTTTCAACGCCTGAGGTGCTCGTGGATGATTGAAATAGTGAATAACCTCCTCCAACGTGGCGGATGGGATTTTCAACTCCAAAAACATTTCTTGGTTGGTTGGTAGGCGTTTTTGCTCATATATAAAGTGAAATATTCGTGTCGAATACTCATCCAATTCTTTAATGGGAATGGAATACTTTTTCTCCCGTCTAAACCATTTCACTTAAGACCCTCACTTAAAAGTGACTATACTTGCATTGATTACCGCTTTCAATAAAATTCTCTTTTAAGAATTAGCTTGAGCTTGATTCGTTAGATTTTCCCCCTCTGCCCGAGGTGACTGTCCACAATAGATACAAGGAATTAATCCGAGAACTCGGCATAGAGATCACTATTTGACGAAACACGCTTATTGAGGTGAACACATCAAAATTAGGGTGGATGAAGTTCTTTTTCATTATTATAAAATATGATATTTCTTATTTTGAGGTTTTTTTTCCTTTATCAAGATGATTCCCCTTTTTTTCTGGTTTCATTCTTTTTTCTTTCATCCATCTAACTAGATTCTATATAACTTTTTTAAATGATTATTTGGAGGAAGTCACTGTTATTGATGATTCTTTTTAAGGAGATCAGGAGAAGAATCTAGGATGCAAAAGGGGAAAAGTAGCAAACTCTTCATAATAACTCTAGCAATGATAATCCTCATTCTACTACTTTTCTCTATCAACGTCAAGACCTATCCTGGATATAGTGAGGCAATAGAACAGGATCATACTTTTTCTCTTGTCCAAGATTCTACCCGTCATTGGTCGACTTTTACAGACTTATCAATTAATGTTGATAGTAATCACGAGGATCCAGTAGAAGAATTCTTCGCATTTGTTGATACACCTGGTTCTCCACACCGAATTCTTATAACTCCTAGTTGGTGGGCAGCAATGGAGGGAAGGACTACCCCTAAGATTGGGCTCGAAGTCAAGGTGTATGATCCCTGGATGAATCTCTTTCGTGAAGAATTAATTGCTTATGAGTCCACCGAAACTTTAACTATTGCTTTCAATCCATCGTCGCATGGAAAGTATGTTGTACGTTTAATTGAAGCCTATGGGGAGAGTAATGACTGGGATACCAATTTTGGGTGGGAGCTTGGCAATGTGAGACTGGACTTCATTGGATTTAAGTACGTTTATTTTTACCAAGACGAAATCGATATTGATTTTCGAAGGTTTCGTTGTACCGGAATCGGTTATTCCTACTATCTATTTCTTGATAAGCACCAGCAGTCTTCACTCGATTTTCTCTACCGTGGAAATTGGGAGGATGATTATACACCCATTTATTATATTGCTATTTACCATCTGGATGGTTCGTTACTCACGGAATTCAATCTTTCAGCAACAGTTCAATTCTCCGAGACTGTCACCTTTCCATATACTAATGCCCTTTGGAGAGTTGAAGTCAGCGAAAAACCTGAGAGTTGGGGGATGGGGTACGTGTTTACTTTCAGAAATTCTACAGGATTTGATTTACCAGTTTTTCTCTCGAACTTAAGTGGTTACCCACCAACACTAAAGGATCGAGTGTTGCTAGAAGACTTTAATACCTTAGTTGCGATGGATTCGGATCTCGATAATGTTTCTACTTCTCTTTCCACCAACATTGTAAAACAAGGTTATGCTTCCAATCGAGTAACCTTTGATTTTCCTAATACCAAAGTAGGATGGGTTGAATTATTTCTGAGGCACCTCGACGATCCTTTTAATTTCTCGTTTCTCGACGAGTTATCCATCTGGCTTTACGGAGATGGAAGCGTGTTAAACTTCTATATTTATCTCAATAATGCTAGATGGAGCGATACTAGCCATACAGATTTTGATTTCTATGGAGCAATGTTCGCAAAGATTCAAATCTCACATTCTGGGTGGCGACAGATTTATTTTTCAAAAGATGACTTTACAATGGTTCAATTTGACTCTTTTGATTTTTCCCATGTTGAATCGATATCTCTTGGAATCGAAGCGCTTCAGGGACCTACTAGCGGAATCATTTACTTTGATGCGTTTGAAGCATCATTTATTGAGCCCCAGATATCATTCCCATCAGAAATTGAGTCATCGTTGACATCAGTCCTAATGTTAGACACACCAGGCCAAGATCTAGTTATCACTCTCATCAGTTGTTGTTTTCTGATCTATTTTCCTCTTAAAAAGAGAAGAGATTTCGTTTAAGTTTTTTTTTCCCATACTATTTATACGTGGGACTCTGCAAAGCATAGATGAGTTCAAGGTCAGAACTCGTTACAATGCTACTTTTCAATAAAAAATAACCCCTAAAGAAAGCGTTTTTGCCTGCAAAAAAATTTAGATAAATGGAGAGAGATTTAATATGAAGACCAAAGATTCTCGAAATTTCTAAGGAGTAATCTGTAACAAACCTCAGGTTGGCCTCTAATGATAAAACAATTCATTGTAGTAGCATTCCTCATTCTCTCATTGTTTCTACTAATTCATCCCACCTTAGGATGCACAATCATTTCACAACAAGTTGGTGATACCGTTTTGTTTGGAAATAATGAGGATTACCGTCTTGAGAATACCATGATAGGATTTATTCCTCCCCAAGGTTCGAGTTATGGATATTTTTATTTGGGTTTCAATCTCAATAACGATTCTGCTGATGGATATCCTCAAGGGACACTGAATGATCAAGGATTAGCGTGTGATGGCAATGGGCTCCCTGCTGCTTTCCTGAGTCCTAATGTGGATAAACCATCTGTGGGAAATCTCATGTCGAGAGTCATGAGAGAATGCGCCACGGTTAATGAAACGATCGAATGGTGTCAGAATCATAACTTTGGTAGTTCAATGAGTTACCAATTACATTTTG
>JAEOTU010000227.1 GCA_016839665.1 Candidatus Hodarchaeota archaeon | reverse complement strand
TCAATTTCACATTTAAATGCTATTAATAAAGTTGCACTGTCAAATGATACACTTGATACGGTCGAGATGACCTATTCTTCCTACTGGGGCGGCACGCGTGATGAAAGAACTTCATATATCACCCTAGATAGTGAAGGAAATATTATCCTAGCCTCAGCTTCTAACTCAGTAGAGTATCCCACTCATAATGCAATCAAAGAAGATATTGTTGGAGAAGAAATTCCGTATATAGACGCTTACGAATACGATGACATAGTTCTCAGTAAATTTACCCCCGATGGCCAAAATGTACTGTTTTCCACTTTCATTGGTGGGAATGCGAGTGAAAATGTGTACAACGTTCATTGTGACTCTAATGATAATATAGTGATTGTAGGCTGGACGGAATCACACGATTTTCCAACAGTAAATGCTTATAACGAAAATAGAAGTGACTGGTTCGGTGATATTTTTGTTTTGAAATTGAGTGCAGATGGACAAACTATTCTATTTTCTACTTATCTTGCAGGATTAAGCTATTATTATAATGGTGATTTTGTACTCGATTCTTCAGATAACATTATTATTGGAGCAAGTACGATAGATGTCAATTATCCAATTACTAATGCGTATCAAGATACTAACGCAAGCCTAATAGATGCAGTGATAACAAAACTAAGTGCAGATGGCCAATCAGTGATTTTCTCAACGTATTTAGGGGGAAATAGTCATGAAGCTATTCTAAGCTTAGCTCTTGATAATGATGAAAACATTGTTTTTTCAGGCCAAACAGGATCAAATGAATCGTTCCCTCTTGTTAATCCGATTGTATCAACGATGGAAGATTGGCTTATTAGCACTTTTGTTGGGAAATTGAGTGCTGATGGACAATCCTTGTTATTTTGCTCTTATGTTGGTCAGAGTAATGGATGGACCTGGGGTAATGATGTAACAACTGATGCTGATAATAATATTATTATGGTTGGAGAAACGAATTCAACTGAATTTCTCTCTGTTAATGCCTGGCAGACAGAAATCTACAATGACTCAATTTTTCTTTATTTTGACTTTCGACATTATTTCCTTGATGCAATTGTGGTTAAGATAAACAGCGCTGATTATTCAGTGAATTTCTCCACTCGGATCGGAGGATCTGAATATGAGGCAGCTTCTACAGTTGCTGTGGATCAGGATCAAAATATTATTGTTGGAGGTGGAGCATATTCATTCGACTTTCCGCTCACTGCCAATGCTATTTCCGGACACCGAGTCTTCTGGGATGGATTTGTGGCAAAATTTAGTCCTGATGGACAGACAGCACAATTCATCACTTGTTTAGGTGGAGGACAACATGATTTTGTTGATGATCTGGTCATTAATAATTCCGACGATACTCACATACTTATAGCTGGCAGAGCTGGATCATTAGATTTTCCAACCGTTAGCGGAATTCAACCAAACTATGCCTTTTTCTCCGCAGATCATCGGGTCCAAATTTTTGATAGCTTTTTTACTGTCATTACAGTAAAACGACCACAAACAACTACATCATCGGGTATCCCTGGTTTTGAAGTGCTTTTCGTATTCTTAGCAATCGGCTTTCTCAAAATTACTCAAAAACAGATTAAACGAAAAAAATAGGAGAATTGTGTTTCCTGTCTTTTCCACCCTTTTTTTTCTCCACCTTTTTTTTAAATGATCTAATGCTATTTTTCTATTCTATTCTTTCAATTTTAAAATAAACAGGTCGAAACCAATCAGTACAGCCTACTATATTCTCATTTTCATTCTTCATATGAGGAACATGTCCACCATAAGCAAGTGTTAGTAAATCATGCCGAATATCTGCCCAGGCCCATTCACAGAAATCCTCGGGGGGTTTATACCTGTTCTCTTTGGATATAGTGAACTCCTGACCGTCTTTAAATCGTTCACATGCCTTTGCTTCTTGGTATTCATCTTTTAGATATTCACTTATGATATCCCGATTGACAGTTCTTTTTATTACAGTTATTTTGCAATCATACATGTCTATTTCACCATTATTCGTATATAGAAAACAAATGCTACAATTTTTTTTGTCAATTTCGCTTTTTTTTCCTTCTTCGATATCCTACAACTACCAAATTAATAGTTGTTAAGGAAATAAAATGCATGAAAAAGTCGAACCCTGAAGTTGTTCCCATTGCAGATGTTGTAATTTTTGTTGTCGAGTTGTCTGCATCCTCGGGAAGAGTTGTTGACGAATCTATTAAAGCACTTCTGTTATTATTATCAAAATCCACAATAACATTACTCATTAGTGTTTTATTGTTGTTATAGTGTATGAATCCATCAGCAGGGACAACAACTATCACCGAAGCGGAATCTGCTGGGAGCTGAAAGGAAACCAAACCCGAAACATTTGTTAATACATAACGATCAGTTGTTGTATCATAGAGATTCGTTTCTTCAGGACCAACATTAATTTGTACATTTTTTGCAGAATCATAAGGATTGTAATATAGATAGGTAGGATAAGCTTTATCATGGAAATAGTCCGTTACAAGGCAGTCTAATTGTAGAATCTTCTCATCATTTGTGGGATTGATGATTCCTCCGAAGATCCCTACATGGGAACTTCCATAAAGACCAAGATTCGTCGGGCCATTCTGATTTTGGTATCTGTATCTATTCACATCCCCTGTAGCGAGAGGAGATATCCCATTCCATTCTTTACGGAGACCTTCGTAACCGATACAGTAATCTGGGTCATAAGCTTCAATCCAATCTTCACTATCTTGATGGTCTGCATCAAGACTGTTCCCAAAAAATAATCGAGCGGCATTTGCTGCATTTAATACATATTTTCCTATTGCACGAGCATATGAATCATTATATCGAACAATGGGAACCATACATCCTACATTATCATAGGTACCCATGGCAAAAGCATAACCACCACTACCACCACCATCATCATCTGTTATACTTCCATGTAATCCATG
>JAEOTU010000022.1 GCA_016839665.1 Candidatus Hodarchaeota archaeon | reverse complement strand
TCAAAATCATGGACACTCTCAGATCGAGGTTGGTTCGCTTTTAACCTGTTAACATCAAGTCAGGATCGAGGTGAGTTCCTTTCAAGAGGTGATTTGGAACGAGCTTCCTTTGTTTCGTTATTGTTTGGAATAATCGCACCCCCTAGACTTTTTTTCTTTATAAAAAAATCTCTAGCCCTGTTTGTTGGGTGGCAAATTCTGTTCTTTTTATTGTTCTCATTTATCACTGCTCAAGCTGATTTAGTCTTAGTATTCGTATTTTTTTCTGATATAAATCCACAAAAGGATATTTTGTTTAGTCTAGCAGGTGTTGTTCTTTCTTGGGCTACATTCACCGTCTTGGTTCTTATACTATCAAACCAATTGTTGCGCAAGAGACAAACTAAGGAAGATATTGTAGCTATCGCTATCTTCTTAGGTATTGCTTTATTACCATTAGGAATTTTCCCCGTTCTGGTTGTATCCAACGTATTTGATTTAACTCAATCTTTTATCCCACTAGCTTTAGTTGTGTCTCTTCAACTTTGGGTTATTCTTTTAGCAGCACGAGCAATTTCTATTCAGTTTTTTGTGCGTATGGAAAGAGCAGGAATAATTTCCTTAATCTCTATCTATATTATGGTCTTATTGGGATTAATTTTGGGATTCTAGTTTTTAAGGAAAGGTAAACTTACGTATCTGCTCGCACAAATCTCCCCAATTTAAAATTTTGAAATAAATCCTAACTTATCCCGTTAT
The DNA here is from genome assembly GCA_016839665.1 of Candidatus Hodarchaeota archaeon. The sequence goes on along the minus strand of JAEOTU010000022.1, from coordinate 29,739 downwards.
TTTTTTAGTTGGAATAACCAAGGAAACGGGTATTTTTGTTCCTATTATCTCATGATTAATAAGTCCTTTTAGAATAGGAAGAATGCCAGTTCCAGTCCAAGTACTAATTTCATAGACTTTCTTGCTAGAAACCTGAAATTTACGTGCAATATATTTTTTTATGTTCGCTATTCTACAGACATCAATCTTGTTCGCTGCAATAACAAATGGGAGATCCCAGAAATTACGCAGTTCTTGTAATAATTCATGAGCTTGTTTCATCCGTTGTGAATCAGAACTATCCACAAAATAAATATAACCATCAGATTCTGAAGAAAACCTCCACCATTGTTGACTGAAGGCTTTACCAAGGTCAAAGAATGTTATCGGTGGAAGATCATAAATGTGCTCCATTCTAACAATATTCAGAAGAGGTGTAGGGTGATAAGCTTCAAATTCGGTAAGAGGTCGGTCTTTTGCGAAAGAATTCACAAAAGTAGTCTTTCCTGAGCGCTCAAGACCAAGTAAAGAGATTTTTACTTCTTGGTTAGAATCAACGGTTTTAATAATTGAATCACAAATATCTTGGAAGTTTTCTAAGGATTCTTTGGAATTTTGAATTGTGCTGCCAAGAAGTCCGAGAAAATGTTCTAGCTTCCGAAGAGAAGTATTGACACTGGCAATTGTTACTAATAAAGAATTTTCTGGAAGGACATTGAAGAACGCGATCAGGTAATTGTTATATATTAAGGCTTGAACCTGCTCTCGTTGAGATTCTCGTGCTAATTTCCCGAGATGTGGAATCAAATTATAAAACCAAAGATCATTGGAAATTGAAACACTCGAATATAATTCTTTATTATTGATGTCAAAAACTTTGACTGACAAAAGGGTCATTAAAAGAGCACCTGTAAATAACTCAAATTGCTAAGCTTTGGAGAACTGAACGTTTGTTGTTTATATTTAAGAAATGATTTTAAAAAAACCACCTGAACAATCCCTCCGAATTTCAAAGAATTTTTCCTTTTCAATTCAGAAATATTGAATCAAAAAGATATAGAAATCACTCTAGGTTTCAAAGAAAAGAAGAGAAAAAAAGAAAAAAAGAGAAAATGGTAACTTAAATCATTTTTACCATAGTGTTAATTGTTCGACTACCGATAAGAAGTTGGACGTTTCTCGTACCACCAACAACTTCAGCAATCTCAGATTTACCCTGATAGATAGGCATTTTAGTCTGGTCGGTGACTCCTGTGCCACCCATTGCATGCATACACTCGTACGTTAATTCATGAACCATATACGCAGCTTGTTCTTTCATTTGTGAGGCAATTGCCACGAATGGATTCATAAATGGACTTATTCCAACGAGATCGTCTCTTTTGGCATCATAGGCATCAGCTAATTTTAATAATGCCATAGAAAGCGACATTAAACGAGAATGATATTTAGCAAGGACGGACATACCAACAGCTTGATGTGTTAAGATTTTTTGACCAAATTGCTTTCTAACTGTAGAATAAAGCGCTGCCAGAGAAAAAGCTCCCCACATCTGGCCAACATCCGATGTAGCAATTCCGATCCTTTCAGGCACTAGTCCCTCAAAAAGAATATGGTAGCCTTCGCCAGGTCCTCCAGTCATATAGTCATCAGGAATGAATGCATCTTCAAAAATGGTTTTACCAATATGAACCTTGCTCACTGAAGGAATCCCGATTCTTTCAGCACGAAAACCACGATCCCACTCTGAGTGAGAGATACCCTGAACCATTGTACCTCGTGGATCTTCCTCGTTTAGGACTGCATAAACCGCACATATGTCAGCTTTAGGTGAATTAGTTGTGTAACACTTATCTCCGTTTATGACGTACCCACCATCAACTTTTTCTGCTTTAACAGTCATATTAACTGCATCAGATCCCTGTTTCGGTTCCGTAATCCCAATACACCCGATTTTCTTGCCATCATACAAATCAGTAAGATCTTTCACGAGTGTTTCTCTATCATTATGATGGTGTGCAATGGGATTAATACAAAGAACTGAGGCGCCCATCGCCATGTTAAACTGAGAATTAAAGATTTCCATCGTCCAACAGCGAAGAATTTCAGCTTTCATTCCAGTTCTCAAATCAGCACGATGGGGATATTCATTGCTACGATTAATGAGCCCATGTTTACCAGCCCATTCGAACCAATCATAGTAATCGGCATTATTATGCCCTTTGATTCCCCCTATCCTCTCTTCTTGCTCAAGACAGAGTGTTTGGATCTCCTCAACATATGCTTTGTCTTCATCATTCAAAAGCATCATCATATTGTTATTGAACACGCTAAATTGGTTCTGTAACTTCATCATATCTAAAATTTCATCTTCAAGCAATTGTGTTTTCATAATCATTTCCCTACTCATACTTATTATGGGGATGAATAGTCAAGTTTTCTAATGGTACATTTTTCTTTAAAAAGCCTAAGTCCGATATTTTAAGTACAAAAACGATTAATACTAAGTACAAGTAGTACCTTAAGGGAGAAAAAACAATAAAAACTCGAATATGGGCATAAAGTTCTCAGTAGCTGTTTATACTAGTTATCAGATGAATTATTTCAGCCATAGACGTTGCATGTAAGAAGAAATTAGTCCTAAATCTTTGAAACTCAAATATTCCACCATTAAATGCAAGGTTTTCACAACTTGCTTAGTGAAAAACATTATTCAGATAATTTAGGAAGGATTCTATAATACCTGAATAAAAAATTTTAGATAACTCAATTCAAAGATTCCCCATTACAACCAAACACTATATATATTTTAGAATTAGGAGTTTAGAATCAATGACTAGCAAATGGGATCTTTCTTTTTTGTACCAAGAACTTAATGATCCAAAGATTGATGAAGATTTGAATCGGGCCAAAGAAATCGCTGATGAATTGAATAGATTTCGTGGAAAATTGAAGAATGGTGAACTATCAGCGCAGGAGTTACTTGAACTCTTCCAGCAAACCGAAAAAGTTCAAACATTAGTTTCAAAAGGAGAAGGATATGGATTTCTACTATTTGTTCAAGAGACAACCAATGAGGATCATAAAGCACTTTATGCAAAAATGCAGCAACAGACTGTAGAAATACAAAATAAATTGCTCTGGATCACATTAGAACTCAACGATCTTGAAGAAAATTTCGTTGAAAAGTATCTCAAAAATCCATTATTAGCGAATTATCATCATTTTATTAAAGTTCAGAGACTAAAAAAGCCTTATTTGCTCTCAGAACCTGTTGAAAAAGTTCTATTACAGAAATCACTTGTAAGTAATGAAGCTTGGCTTAAATTTTATCAAGAATACACTGCTTCATTTCAGTATCAAGTGGAAATAGAGGGAGAAGTGAAAACTTTGTCACCAGGAGAAATATATCCGTTAATACGTGATCCAAATCCTGACACACGAGAAAAAGTCTTCAAGACTTATTATCAGAAATACGCTGAAAATTCTATTCCAATCAGCCATTGCTTTAACAACATTTGGAAAAATCATGGTCAGAATGTTGATCTCAGAAAATACCCCACTACCATGACTCCAGCTCATATTAGGAACCAGACTGATGAGAAAATTGTCCAAACCATGATGAGTATCATAAAAGACAATTATTCTCTCGTCCAAGATTATTACAAATTAAAAGCACAATTAATGGGACAAGGAGAGAAAATTAAAGGGTCAGATCTCTATGCCCCTCTTGGGAAAGTAATCAAGTACACTTGGAACGAAGCAAAACAAATGGTTTTGGACGCTTACACAGAATTCGATTCAGAAATTGGTGAAATGATTGAAGGATTTTTTCAGCGGAACTTGGTTGACTCAGAAGTTAGAAAAACCAAAAGGACCGGTGCGTTTTGTGTGGCTCTCGCTCCTGATTTTGATCCTCTCATTCACATGTCTTATGATGGTACAGCAGATGGGATCAGTACCTTAGCTCATGAATTGGGCCATGGCCTCCATGATCTGTTTAGTGGGCGAAAACAGACTCTATTCAACTATCGGCCACCGCTCGTAGCCGCAGAAACCGCCTCGGTGTTTGGTCAGCAAATTCTCATTGAGAAACTATTAAAAATCATGACAGACGAAGAAGCTAAGCTAAAACTTCTAGCTAGCCAATTGGAAGATGCAATTGCTACTATTTCCCGCCAAACGATGTACGTTTTCTTTGAAAAAGAATGTCATGAAAAAGGTGCAAAAGAGAATCTATCAGCCAAACAAATGTCAGATATCTGGGATAAACACGTTGAAGAGGCGTATGGCGACGCTGTGGATTTTCTTCCAGAGCAAAGCTGGAATTGGGCCACTATCCCACATTTTTTGGATCCTCGCGTTTTTTATTGCTATGCATACTCATTCGGAATGCTCTTCGTTCTGGGCCTCTACCAAAAATACCGTGAAGAAGGACAATCATTTATCCCTAAGTACAAGCGAATTCTTGAAGCAGGCGGATCAGTATTCCCTGTTGATTTAGCTGCTTCTGTTGGACTAGATTTAACCAAACCAGATTTTTGGCAAGCAGGTTTTGATTATCTTCGGAAACTCTTAGAAGATTTTCAAAGAATTGTGGAGGAAAGAACATAGTAGTAAACTCTAATGAGAAAATAAAAGGAGATTGTAAACAATGACAGAGAAATGGGATCTTTCATTCATCTATAAAGGATTTAACGATCCTAAAATCAAAGAAGACATGGATCAAGCCGAAAGATTAGCGGATGACTTAGCTAAGCACCGTGGCAAAATTAAAAATGGAGAACTATCAGCAGCAGAACTTCTTAAATTTTTCCAGCAGTTAGAAAAAGTCCATACCCTTGCTGATAGAGGAGAGGCATATGGATTTCTTCTTTTTGCTCAAGAAACAACGAACGATGATTATAAGGCCCTGTATAGTAAAGTAGAGGCACGTGCTGTGGATGTTTCAAATAAACTAATCTGGGTAAAGGTTGAAATTAATGAAATGTCTGATAAGACGGTGGAGAAATATCTAACTGACCCAGTCTTAACGAATTATCATCATTACATTAGAGTTCAAAGGCTTTCTAAACCCTATATACTTACAGAAGAGGTTGAAAAGGTTCTTTCTCAGAAAGAATTGGTCGGTGCACTCGCTTGGTATAATTTTTACAATGAATTCACTGCATCATTTCAATATCAAGTCGAAATCGAAGGAGAAGTGAAAACGATGTCACCTGGGGAAATCTACCCACTTTTTCACGATTCAAACCCAGAAACACGAGAAAAAGTTTTCAAGGCTTATTATCAACAATATGCTAATCAATCCATTGGAATAAGTCACGCATTCAATAATATTTGGAAGAATCGTGGTCAGGATACTGAACTACGGAAGTTTCCTGCAACAATGACTCCAGCTCATATAAGAAATCAAATCGATGAACAAATCGTTGAAACAATGATTGAAGTAATAAAGAAAAACTATTCTCTTGTCCAAGCTTATTATAAATTAAAAGCAAGATTGATGGGACAAGGAGAGAAAATTAAAGGATCAGATCTCTATGCACCTTTGGGTAAAACCATGAAATATACCTGGGATGAAGCAAAAAGTATAGTTCTTGAAGCATACACCGAATTTGATGAGGAGGTAGGTGAAATGACTAAAGCTTTTTTCGATCGTAAATTGATAGATTCAGAAGTCCGAAAAACAAAAATGACAGGTGCATTCTGTCAGGGCATTTCTCCAGGTCTAGATCCAGTTATTCACCAATCTTTTGATGGTACCTTAAATGGGATCAGTACTCTTGCACATGAATTAGGCCATGGCCTTCATGATATGTTCAGTGGGCGAAAACAAACCATATTGTATTATAATCCTCCCACAGTTACAGCAGAAACCGCCTCCGTTTTTGGTGAACAGATACTTATTGATAAATTGTTAAAAATGATGACTGATAAGGAAGCAAAATTACGTCTCCTTTCTAGTCAGTTGGAAGATGCAATCGGAACGATTTCTAGACAAACTATGTATGTTATTTGGGAGAAGGAATGTCAAGAATCAGGAGCAAAGGAAAATCTTTCCGCAAAAAAGATGTCAGACATCTGGGACAAACACGTAAAAGACGCTTATGGTGATGCAGTGGCGTTTTTACCAGAACAAAGTTGGAATTGGGCAACTATCCCTCATTTCTTGGATGAACGGATTTTTTATTGTTATGCTTATTCTTTTGGCATGCTTTTTGTATTAGGCTTATATCAAAAGTATCTTGAGGAAGGAAAAACTTTTGTTCCGAAATTCAAACAAATTCTCGAAGCAGGTGGATCAAAATTCCCTGTTGATTTAGCGGCTTCTGTTGGATTAGATTTAACCAAACCAGATTTTTGGCAGGCTGGTTTTGATTATCTACGAAATCTTTTGGAAGAATTTCAGAGTATTGTGGAGGAAAGAACTTGAATTTCCAAAATTCTTTGCAACGTGGATGGTAAAATAGCTGATTATATCGCAATGAAAGCGGTAACTGTTGTACTTGGATCAATGCTCCTGTGGCTAACCAAACCAGAGAGTTTTGAATAAGTTAAATACTTTAGAATTTTCTATAACTAACCAATATGGATAACTTTTTGAGAATCTTATCTCTTGATTGTTGTGGAGGACTTATCTGTTTTATGACCTATCAAGGTAGTGCTGAATTAAGTAAGAAATGGTTTGACCATCTACCTATTTTCTGGAAAAGAAAAGTGAGGAATTTCATAAAGAAGGATCGACAACATGCTCTAAATCTTTTCTTCAGAAATTACCGAAAGAAAAAAGATTTAGACCGAATGAGATATGGATTAGAGCAATTACTTCCTTCAAGCCTTCAATTAATTCTCTCTTCGTTTGAAGAATTTAATTCAGAAGAAATTATGAGTTTTTTTGAGCTTATGGCAACTCCAGCATTCCTAACTCAAATATTCAATTTAGATCGGAAGAATCAGGAATTTTTATTGACTCAGATAAATCGAAATTGGAATTCTGAATTGAATCAAGATTCCATTCGATTAATCTTATCCCACCTGGAACCCGATCTTGTGGAAATGATATTTCAAGAAATATCTAATCAAAAATCGGAATCTATCATTTCCCAATCATTAGAAATCATGAAACTATGGGGTGCAAAAATTTTACCTATCGTCTTAAAATTGTATCTAAAAACCCCAACTGACCGCGTAGATCCATTATTTAAGGAACTTACTCCAAAAGAACGAGTACATGTATTTTTTGGAGATATTAACATCTTAAAAAGTCAATTTAAGAACCTTCTACAGCTGATATCTCCCACTGAAGATGAAATTAACTATCTTTTCGAATCACAACCATCTATCAGCGAAGAATCAAAGGAATTACTCACGGATTGGCTTTTAAATCAAAATTTCTCAGAGAATCAAATTATGCAATTCTATCATAGAAATAAAACAGATGAGAATCAATCCTTTATAACAAGATTTTTTGTAACTGGTATCCAAAAGAAAATCTATCATGAAATAGATGTTATTGTCTCTATTCTTTTCTTTAAAGATTTTCCTATTGCACACAAAATCCTAAAAATGCTGAATTCAAGCAAAGAGCAAAAAAATACCGAGATTTTGTTATCTAGTCTTAATAAGCTAGGAACGCAAGCACTAGAATTTTCAAAATTCTTTCAAGCTGAATTAAAGATTTATGCTCCTCAAAAAATAGAGGCAATTGTCAAATATTACCTCAATAAGGAATATGAGTCTCATCAAAAACTATTATTGCCAATTCTCCAGGAAGTAGCTAACCGTAAATGGAAAATAATGATTAAAACCATCGTTGAAACCCAAACACATCCATTTTCCGACTCTGTTTTTGACATTTTTTCTTCTTGTAGCCAGAAGACAAAGCAGAATATCGGAAAATATATTATTGACCAATCATGGATATCTATACTGTTATTCTTGTATCGTGACTTTGAAATATTCGTATCTGCCTTGATCTCTAGAAAAGAATTATCCATTACCATGCAAGCTCTATTAGAACCCCTTCTCCAACAACATGTATCCGAGCGATTCGAAAATATCGTAAGATTAGGAAAGAAGATTACTTTCCCACAACTTGCTTTTGCATCAATAATGAATGATACATATCTAAAGACACTTGTGGATACAATAGGATCACAGAAAGATTTATTGTTATTTTGGGAAGATACAATCTTAACATGTTCAAAAGATGCTTTACCAGTTCTTTTAAATAAATTTTCAACCAAAAAGGATAAATCGAAGAAAGATTTAATACCACTCTTAACTAAATTAATAGATCTTGAACCATCCTCGTTTTGGCTATATTTTAAATCAATGTCAGCAAGAAATATTGTTAAACTAGAATCAATTCTATCTTACGCCTTTAAGATAAGCATCCCCAATATTGGTGAAATACTTATTCAATTGCCCGAAAAGCATCAGTCATTTCTTATTGACCGTATCCTTCCTCAATTTAAATCTTTAGGTTCCAAAATTCTGTATTCTCTCTTTTCATTCCAACAAACATCAAAAATCCAGGAAAAAGTGATCCAGCGAACAATTTTAAAAGTTGTCGGGTTGGATCCTGAAGATTTTTTAGTTATTGCCCTTATTCGCTGCTCGAAAAGAATTCTAGACCCAGAGATAGAAAATTTTGTTTCGGAGCTTATTGAAAATCTCTTAACACAGTATCCAGAAGATTTTATGGTTATTGTTGATTCTCAAAAATTAAATTCTCTCTTATCTTCGATTTCATCATATTTAACTTCATTGTCTCAAGAACGAGTAGAAATCCTTCTAATAACGATAATACCTACGTTACAATCAAATCTCTTGATTTCCACAATTGTTGACCACCTAGTGCTCTTGGTGAGGAAAAGAGAAGGAGATGTCTCCTTACTCGATCAATTATGCTCAACATATGAGACTGGAGAGTTTACAGCACACGGAGAGAGTGTTCTTAGAGATTTTGTTATGAGGATTGTAGAAGAGCCTTCTACAAGTGATTTATCAATCTTCGCAATTATTCACGAAAAACCCCGTAACCAAATTCTTCTTAGTCCAATTTTCTTTGGCCACACCTCACTACATATTGTTGAGGAAATTCTTCTTAATCCACCTATTGATCCACTTGAAGGCAGAATCATCAAAGCTGCAATTACACATTTCGAATCACATCCCCCAGAGAAACCAGAAGAATACTTTTTTTCACTCTATACCCAGGCCAGAGGGAAAGACGAAGTTCAAAGAGCCATCTTACCCCTTTTAGGAGAACATTGTTCTTGGCAAAACCTATCTGTGATTATGGAGCTCCCAGAAAAAGATAAGTATAAATCAGAGTATGAAAAAGCCTTAAAGAACTTTTCATTAAGATTTAATATTCAATCACCTTACTCGTTACGACAAATCTGGATTTCTGGTCTTAAAGATGTGTACAACAGGATGAAACAGCCTGATGCACTTTACCAAAGTCAATGTCCACAATGTGGAAATCCTGTTCTCGAAAATCAAAAAAATTGTGGATTCTGTTCTCAACGACTCTCATGTATTATTTGTCGAAGATCAGTAGTTCGATTTCAAGTAGAAGAAGAAGTTATTCGATGTCCCCACTGTTCTAGTTTTTTCCATCGACAGCATTTACTTGAGAGTATTAAGATTAAAAAAGGATGTCCAGTTTGTAATGTCGCATTAAAAGAAGCAGAAGTTAATTCTCTGCCTATTTATACTTTTCTCTTCAAATAGTGCTATCAAGAACGAGTTGGTCAGTCGAAAGAGTGCATGTACCAATCTGAACGGAATAGGTTTTCCCGTTGATTCTTGCTTCTTCATTTTTTCTTTTGATATATTCTCGTAAGTTATTCACAACCTCCTCATGTACACCCGAACGATAGTACATTGTACCCATCAGTATAGCAATACCGCTAGTTGCAAAAATTAACCCTATAAGTAGCGCGGTCGCTGTATAATCAGCAGGAATGTTTTCAGCAAACCAAGATAAAGCAGAAAAGCTTGCGAACAGAGCGATTAAATTCCTAATCGAATCAGAAGCAGACCAGAGCTTTATTACTTCACTGACTGGAGTGTCTTTTGAGCCTCTCCCTTTAGAACTTATTGCTACTGAAGCGATTTTCAACTCAGCATCCCGCCAAACCCAGACCCAGACAAAATAAATTGCTAAACAAAATGGTACCCAGCCAAATGCAATTAGAATTCCCCAAGGAGATAATCCCCAAATATTTCCAGGCGAGGCTTCATAATTAACAATACTTTGGATGATGAATGCTATTCTTCCACCTAGTGCAACCAACCCTGCATTTATTACTAAAAATTCGAACCAATGTTCATAAAGGAATAAGAGAAAGTCTTTTACGCTTTCTAACTCTTTTTGTTCTGAGTGACGCTCAATAAACCAGGTTCCCTTCAGGGAGGGTACGAAGGGAAGATAACCCAAGATTTGTAACCAACTTGAAGAGAGTTTTAGAGCTGCGATTGAGATCTTCTGTAACCTTAATTTTTTATACAGCCATGGAAAGCAAACAAAGCCAAATGCTACAAACTCTAAGTATATAGAAATCCCTCCCAAGGTTAAAGCGAGACTAAATAGCACAACGACTAGCATTGTGAGACTCTTCTTATTAAAACCTTTAATATTAAATCGAAAAGAATCGTTTGCATCTATTTTCTTGGCTAGATCCATTTGAGAACCTCGATTTATAAATAAGAGAGCGATCAAAAACCAAAAGGAATGTTATGTCTTAATAGATATATAGGAATTAAGGTTAGTCTAAAGGTACATCAGGAAAAGCCACGATACGACACATAGAGGATTCTAGTTCTATTCCTCGGAGAGGGAAACAACCGATCCATATCCGTTTATTCTTTAAAAGAGGGGTATCTGGAATAAGGAGGTTTTCTGCATGAATCACTCCTTTTGGAAACAGATCTATATGCATTATTTGATAGAATTTATCAGGAGGGAACATGTCGTCCCATGATTTCACTCCATATTTTTCGATTAATTTCTTTTCTGCTTCCTTAAATGGTTTTGGATGCCAATCACGGATTATTGTGTTCATTGGATGGTCAGCACTACCACAATCAACACCTATCCACTTGAACTTCATGTCCATTGCCCAGTGGGGAAAATCTTGATCAGGACCAGGATGTTTAACAAAATATCTGACCTCATCGCACTCAGGTTGATCCCATGCGTATCGTTGATAACCAGTTTTAATAAGAAGAATATCCCCTTTTCTTATATCGGCTCTTTCCTTCAGCATTTCAGGTGAGTAGAGATCATAATCAGTTAATACGTCGGAAAGATCAACGATTACCCCTGGGCCACAAAATTCATCCAATTCCATTTGACCGATACTTCTCCCCGCGGCATAGAAATGGATTTCACCATCGATATGTGTTCCTACATGATGACTCGTGGTCAATATCTGACCGTTCGCTCCTTGACCCATATGAGCCCCTGCTATTCGTTTGAAATACTGTAATTGCAGCGGAACGTAACTCGGCCATGGGGGAGTATGAATGCTTAGTCGTTGGGTTAAATCAATCATTCTAAATGAATTCGACATTTTTCACAACCTCAATTAGCTAATTTTTTTTATCAGTATTTCACCCTCCTTTTGCACGAACTATTTTAGAATATTGTTTCCAGTTTTGTACAAAGTCAATTGTCATACTTATGAGAAATAATGAAGTTTTTATGTCAACTGCCAGAATCATCTGTTCTCTCTTTTTTTTATTCTTTTTAAGATTAAACAACAAACTTAGATACTTATTCAATTTTAAAATTGGTTGCGTACTATCTGTCTGGACAGAAGATTAAAGTGTTCAACTGAAATTGCCCAGTAGGAAGCAGATTGATCCATGGTAACCACAGATAGAGAAAAACGGATCACTAGTGTCGGTATAGATGTAGGTACCAGTACCTCTCATCTCATTTTTTCAGAGTTGGTATTAAAAAGGGATCCTCAATCGAGAACAGAGAAGTTTCATGTCGCGGAGAGAAACATCACGTACCAAGGAAATATTTTTTTCACTCCTTTGACAGAAAAAAATGAAATTGACTTAGTGAAGTTGACTGAGCACTTGTTAGGAGAATATCGGATAGCAGGTATTGAAAAGTCGAAAGTTGAAACAGGAGCAGTGATCATTACTGGTGAATCTGCGAAAAGGGAAAATGCTGAAGCAATTGTAGAGAGCTTATCAAAAGAAACAGGGAAATTTGTAGCTGCGAGTGCTGGACCAAATTTTGAGGCAATAATTTCCGCTTATGGCTCTGGAGCAGTAAAATATTCAAAGCAAAAATCTTGTAAACTTATTCATACTGACGTTGGAGGTGGAACTGCAAATATTGCAGTTATCAACAAAGGTGAAATAACAACAACGGCTTGTATTAATGTTGGTAGTCGAGTAATCGTTTTCAATGAAGAAAATATAATAATTAGAATAGAACCAGCAGGAAAAATCGCATTAGATTATTGTCAACTTAACTTAATTAAAGGAAATAAAATTTCATCTCAGCAAAAGGATAAAATTGGTCAAACTTTGGTTGCAGCCTTATTAGAAGTTATCACAGGCACAAATATTTCGGAATTCTCTGAGAGCCTGATGATGACTGATCAACTTCCTCTAGAGAGTTTCAGTGATAATCCTAGCTGGAGTTTTTCTGGAGGAGTAGCAGAATTTATTTACTGTAAAGATGATAAAGACTATAATGACCTTGGGCAACAAGTAGGTTCTTATATCAAATCAGTTTTTAAGGAATCAAAACGTTGTTTGGTAGAAGTACCAGAGAAGATTAGAGCTACCGTTATTGGTGCAAGTGAATACACACTTCAGGTAAGTGGATCCACAACATTTATTTCACCTGACACTCGTGAAGAGATCCTACCGATTAAAAATCTCCCAATAGTTTCACCAATAATTCAAAGACAACTTCTTTCAAAAGAATATGTCACAGATCAAATCACTGCTGCTTTGAAAAGACTTGATATTATTGAGGGGAAGGAACCGATAGCTCTGGCATTTCATGACCCCGTTCGAACGGTATATGAAAAACTCACTATTTTCTCACAAGGAGTGGTTAATGCTTTACCTAATACTATAGCTAATAATAGACCGTTATTCCTAGTATTCGACACCGATATTGGCAATTCAGTGGGAAATGTTTTGTTCCGAGAAACACACATAAAAAATAGAATCCTCTCTATTGATGAAATTGATTTACAAGAAGGTGACTTCCTTGATATTGGAGAACCTATTATTGGTGATAGGGTTTTTCCTGTAGTAGTTAAATCTTTGATCTATGGTTGAGAGGTGTCTAAATTATGAAAGTTTTAGGTTTGATATCTGACACACACATTCCCTCTCGTCGTAAAACTATTCCACACCCTGTACTTTCGGCATTTGAAAATGTCGATATGATTCTACACGCAGGTGACTTTGAAGAATTAGGAGTTGCTTCTATTCTTGAAGAAATCGCGCCTCTTCATGCAGTTTGTGGGAATATGTGTCAAAAAGAGGTAAAAACACGGTTTCCAAAGAAATTAACTGTTAAGGTTGAAAAGGTCTTAATTGGCCTCACTCATGGTAGTGGAGGGCCCTCGGGGTATCTACAAAGAGTAAAGAATGAATTCAAAAATGACTTACTACCTGAAATAATTGTGAGTGGGCATACACACAAACCGATGGCGAAAGTTGAGGATGACATCCTTTTTATAAATCCAGGTTCTCCAACGGATAAATATTTTGCTCCTCGCAATACAGTTGCGCTTTTAGAGATAAATAACGGGAAGTTTCATCATCATATTGTTGAGATTAAATAATTAAAAATTCCAGTTAGTAGTCGATTCTGTAAATTACTCCTACAATTCAACTACAAACTGAAGTAAAATCGATGAAATTCGCACCGTTCTTTTGTGCACGGAACATAGCATTTTTATAAAAAGCAGAGAAAAAAACATAAAAAACGCTTGGGAAGATATCAGTCTTATCTCCTCAACAATTTCAGAAATGTGGAGTCATTATAAAATGTGGATGACATTTAAGTTTGTCATAGGATTCGTATATCGAAGTATTCGATCAAATTTTCTTCGCTCAATGACAGTCCTTTTTTCCATTATCCTTATTTTAAGCGCAACAGTTGCTATGCTTGGATGGTTAGAAGCATCTCCCGAAATAGTTATCGATTCTACTTTTGAGAAAAGGGGATATGAAATTAAAATCTCTGAAATCTATTATCAAGAAGATCAATTAAATCTTTTACAAGAATATTTAGAAACAGAGCCATTAGTTGAAAGCACAAGCATTGTCCACCGTTCAATGTTCCTCTACAATCTTGAAGGTCGGAATCCTAATCTAAGTGTTATTGACCCACCTGCTAGTGAAAGTGACTTCTATATAAGTAACGACGATTTAAGTGATGGAGTCTTTTTCGTCCCCGATGATTACTTAAAGAATATTCAATTAATACTGGAATTTGAGGAAGGTAGTACAGTCTCATTCAATAGTGACAATTCAGGAGTAATCATTTCTCGGAGGATGCTGAAGCATATTGAGGAAAATACAAATGACACCTATGAAATCGGATCTACAATCGATTTTTCCATTGCAACACAATTCTTACCAGATTTAGTTGTCGCATTATGGGGTCTTCAACCTTATGCTTTCGAAGATCTAACTATCAACGCTATTTTTGATCGAATGCCGACCCAAACACAATCTGCTTTTGGTCTAGAATTCTATCAAGAAACCTTAGGAGACGGAATGTTTGTCTCGCATGATTTACTACTCGAGGGACTCGTTCCAACAATGGAGGGGAATGGCTTTTTTCCAACTCTTTTTGTACGGGTGAATAGAAATGAGCTTGCTCAATTACGTCCGAGTCAAGTAGTCCCCCAGATAGATCACCTAGCTAGTCGAATTAAATTGCAAGGCCGTTTAAATGTCGATGTCCAAGCTCAAGAAATGCACTCGGTATTATTTTATTTTGATCAGTCACGAGTCGTTTTATTGTTACTCTTATTGCCATTTCTCATTCTTGCCGAGATTTTCTATCTAGCATTGGTCCCTCATCTTTTAAACAACAGAATCGAAGAGTTTTATTATTTAAGATTACGTGGAACAACTGATAGAAAAATTTTCTCAATTCAAGGTGTTGAATTTGGTTTTTTAACCTTAGTTGGCACAATATTTGGATTTCTTGGAGGAACTGTATTCCTCGACGTTCTATTGGCAGTAGGCGACTTTCTTGTATTCACTGATTTTGAGCTCGGATCAGGATTATCCTTGTTATTAGAAACTAAGAGTGGATTATGGATTATAGGTGTTGTTATAGTCGTACTTTTGAATTATTTATATGTCCTAGCAAGATTTGGAAACATTATTAGACGATTACAGCAATTGGAAGGAGCGACTCCTAGTAACAGAGTAATAACCAGTGCTTCAGTTAGGAAAAGTTCTCTCAGAATATTACTTGGTGGATTAGTGATCTATTTATTGTTTACGATAATTGGACCAATTATTCTCAGTGAGTTTGGTACTTCAGGACTGAACCTTCAACTAGTTCCAATAGTTTCGATCTTTTTAATAATAATTTGGATTTTTTTCTCATTCTACGCTCCTCAATTCTGTTTACAAGTCATTCAATCCTTTTTTGAGTCAATAAAGATTTTTACTAATCCACGAAGGAGACTCACATGGTTAAACCTTTTCCGTCGAAGAGCCCAATATTTGAGTTTTTTAGCCCTATTAACCCTTACAATAAGTTTATTAACGTTTACATTAGTTTATTTTGAGACAATTCAAGAGAATAACAATAAGAACGCGACTTATGTTAATGGGGGAAATCTCAAAGTCATTACAAGCGGTGTAAATGCAGGGAACTTCACTGATCAGGTCGAGTCTATAGATGGCGTCAGTGTATGTGTTGGTTTTCCTCATCGAGATGTAACAATTGGGGATTATTCGTTTAGATTAATCGGTGTAAACCCTAATGATTACTATAATATTTCTAGTTTATATTCACTCTCTGTTATTGAGGGCCCCCCATCTAACAGACTTTGGTATTCATTGAACGAAAGAAATGAGAACGAATCTATACCATCAGGTTGGGAACATAACATAATTATGAACCAGTTTTTAGCTGAATTATACAAGTGGGATGTAGGATCAATAGTATCAGCTTTAGGAATTCTACCAGGTTATAATGCAAGGTACGATTTCTCAATAACAGCCATAATAGATAGTGCACCTGGAATAGGCCCCCTTTACATGGGAGGGATAAGCAAGGGAACATATACATTTGGCGGTTTTGCAATTGTACACGAAGATTTCTTGACTTCATTTGGTAATGAGGAAGCAAATACCTTCCTCGTCCGCATCAACGGCCCTAATCAATTAGCATCTGTAACAAATGAAATAAAAAAGATTGATTCTGTAAGAACGATTTATACTCCTGATTCAGTATTAGAATATCAACAAAATTTCTTGAAATTGGCAGGTGTCCAAGGAATCCTATCATTAAATTTCTTGGGGGCTATTCTAATTAGTTTAATCGGCATCGCAGTGTTTTATCAATATTTAGTTGCTGAACGGTTAAATGAATTCGCTGTTTTTCAGGCATTCGGAGCCACAAAAAGAAGGATTTCCTATATGGCTTTTATAGAGTCTCTTTTTCTAATTATACTTGGATTGATCCTTGGAGTGATGACTGGTTTCTTTTTCGCTTTAGGATTCTTAATATTGTCACGAAGTATTACAGTCGGTCCTTATAATGTCTTTTTATTGGAATTAACATTAGATCCAATTGTGTTAGCGTCAACTCTTGCAATAGTAACTCTTGTTATTATCATAGCAGCGGCCATTCCTTTGAAAAAAGTATATAGTTTGCAAATAACCAACATACTAAGAGGAGAGTAAGGTCTAATATGTTACGAAAACTAATCTACGACCCAACTGAAGAATTACCAACCGATTTAATAGTAGCAATGTTTAATGTCTACAAGATTTATCAGACCGAGAAAATAGAACATGTTGCTCTGAGAGGTATAAGTCTCGCTATTCATAAGAGCGAGCTAGTTGGGTGCATTGGTCCTTCAGGAAGCGGGAAGACTACATTGCTGAAGATTTTGGGCGGTCTAATGTTACCTACCGCAGGGACAGTTTATTGGGAACCATTAAAATCTTCTGTTTCAGGTTTTACTGCATCTCAGCTAGCTGATGTTCGGAATGAATTTTTAGGTTACCTTTCTCAGAATCCATTCCTCTTACCTCAATTGTCGGTACTCAAAAATGTAATGTTTGCTGGGTTAATAAATGAAAAGATTAAGAATGGAAGAAAACTGAAAAGATATGCCCTAGAACTCCTGGAACGAGTAGGATTGGAAGATAGAGCGAAATCATCTCCAACAAAACTATCTGGTGGCGAGGTTCAGCGTGTAGCGCTTGCAAGTGCATTAATCAATCGTCCGCTTATAGTTCTAGCGGATGAACCGACAGGAAACCTCGATTTTGACACCAGTGAAACCTTTCTGGATCTTTTAGAAGAAATAAATCAGACTCTTGGCACTGCTTTTTTCATTGTTACCCACTCTCCGCAAGTGGCTAAGAGGACACCACGAATTCTTGAACTCTCTGATGGGATGTTGATTGGACATCACACATTAGCTAATCTTCACGCCCTTGATCATTCACGGATTTTAGTGCCAGACGCCCAGAATAGAATCTTTCTGCCTGATGAATTAATGAAAACTCTGGGATCACCTTGGGGCTTCTCAGTAAACGTCAATAAGCAGAAATTGGTCTTAAACTCAGTTGCTAGTGCAGAAGATCTTGCTTCATCGTCAGATCTTACCGTAAAGGAAATTACATGCCAACTATGTGGTCATGGCAACACATCAGGAAATCGTTTCTGTCAAAATTGTGGTAGCTTTCTTTCCCGTTTTAGATTATTTGCGGAGGAATAATTATGAACTCGACAACCATTTCTCAAAATAAGCACGAAGCTATTCTATCCGTTCAACATATCAGAAAAAGCTATGGTGAGGGAAGAAATCGGCTTGAAGTGTTAAAAGATGTAAATTTTAACATCAAACCTGGTGAATGGGCAGCGATCATGGGTCCCTCAGGTAGTGGTAAAACCACCTTATTGAATCTAATTGGTCTGTTAGATAAAGAAGATGAAGGACATATTTTCTTAGAAGGTACAGATATTCTTAGCTTAAAATCTAATGAAAAAGCATTTCTTCGATCCAATAAAATTGGAATTGTATTCCAAAACCATTATTTAGTCCCAACTATGACCGTTAAAGAGAATGTTGAGTTACCATTTATTTGGAGCAGAGAAAAGATAAATTTGGCTGAAATGGAAGAAAGAACACAAGCTGCCATTGAAATAGTCGGCTTAGGAGACCGTTCCCACCACTTCCCAGATGAAATTTCTGGGGGAGAAAAGCAGAGAACTGCCATAGCAAGAGCATTAGTAAATAAAAATCCATTACTCCTATTAGATGAACCAACAGGTGATTTAGATTCACAGACAGGGAAAGCTATTTTGAGTATCTTTCGAAAAATTGCCAATCAAGGAGATACGAGCATTATTATGGTAACCCACGATCCAGAAGCAGCTCAACTCGCTGATAGAGTACTCCTATTAAGACAAGGCACTATCTCTGAGCTTTAATTAGTAATATCAAATACCATGAAGTCCAATTGGGTTCAGAAACTTTATTTTAGAATATTTTCGCAACTTTTAATGCCCCTATGTGAACTGAGTTTAGAAAAAGGTTCTATTTGATATAGAAATCTTATTAGAAGAAGAAAAATGTGTCAAAACAATAATATCTAAATACCTGTCTTGGGATTGACATTCATATCCTCTCAAAAAAGAGAGAACCATTATCCATTCATCTACGGTGGTAGTAAAATGAACCTAGTGATAGAAAGGGTTGTTTCTTCTCTACTTATAATCTCAGTATTATTTCTATCTCTCAATAGCTCTATAGCACCCCCATCTAAGCCTTTGAATGATATGAGTTTACATTCTAACGATTCATCCTTTTTCGGGGCATTAGAAGAAGAGAAAATTAAAATTACTGATATAGAGCAATTTAGCAATACTGTATCATGGGAAAACACACAACTAATTCTATATGAGTCAATGACATTAAATGAATCGTCTCACCTCGTTATCAACAATAGTTCAATCGAACTCGCTCCTAAGAATTCTAGTTATCATATTGTATTAACAATCGAGAGTGACTCTAGATTAGAAATTTATGATTCAACTCTATTCCTTAACACAACCACAGGTGGACTGGGTTCTATGAGCTTTAATGGGGGAATCCTAATTGTTGTCAATTCCACATTTATAGGATTAGGGACAAGGAGAGGTTACCACGGATTTGACTTGAGAAATAGTCAAGTCACAATAAAAAATTCAACATTTAGATCAGGATTTTCAGGGTTGACACTGGAAAACGCAAATAATGCTGAGATCTCAACCTGTAGTTTTAACAACCTGACAGATGAAGATAGTTATGGAATTCAGGGAAAATATTCCAATAATATTTCCATTGTTGATTGCACGTTCAACAAAATAGGTCAGAATGGCCTTATTCTAGACGAATGTAATAATGTCTCTATTAAAAATTCCCAGTTTGACCAAATTTCAGAGGCAGCTGTTGATATATATCCTGACCAATGCTATTGCGAAGTTGAGAATGTTTGGATCGAGGGGAATACATTCGAGAATTCGGATGAAGGAATTAGAATAGAAGGGAATAACATCACCATTGTGAACAATTCTTTCCTCAGTTTAACACTTGGCTCATATGTGGGAGGCAGGAATATAATGATGGAAAATAATAAGTTTAGTGGATTGACTTGGGGTATAACCACTCCTTCCTTTCTTAATGACCCTAGTGGCCCATATTTAATCTTTTCCTCGATTTCCAACACAACTATACAATATAATGAGTTTGTAAACATTCGAGAAACATGTATCTGGATCGTGAACTATGATTTTCCAACAGTTTTCTCTATAAAGAATAATAGATTTTCAAATTTCGGTATTGGTTTATCTTTCACAGGAAATTTAGGTGGTGAAAGTTCTTCTAACAGGTCCTGGGTGGTCAGCAACATCTTTAACAACTCTAGTGATTCTGCTATTTCTGGTGAATCTTTTGACAATCTAGCTCACTTTCAATTCACGTCGTTTATCAGAAATGCTTTCATCAACTGTTTTGAATACACAACATTTCAGACTACATACTATTTCCTTGACGATATCAGATGGGATGATGGTTTTTTCGGAAATTACTGGGACGAATCTAGTACAACAGACGAAGACTTCAATCATATTGGCGACTCATTTTATGTTGTATCAATGGAATACGCTCAAGTCGATAATGCCCCTCTTATGTCATTAGATTTTCTTGAAAAAGAAGTAAATATCGGTAGTACTCATCCTACTGATCTTGTCCGTACAAAAGCTGAGCTTAAGGTCAATAATACTCTAAGTTGGACAATTCTAGCAGATGATAATACTGATATATCTGTCTGGCTGAATAATGATGTTGTGACGTATGAGGAGAGCAGTTCCAATGTAACAGTGTCACTGAGTGCACTTAAAGTAGGATTGCATAACTTCACACTTGTCATTCAAGTTGACAATCAAATCTACAGAGATCTCGTATGGGTACAAGTTTTTGCTGATGAAAGCGATTTCTTTACCGGTTTTGTTATCCCGGTAGGAATTATAGTTATTATTGGAACAATTGGTGCTATCGTAATTATAGGAATTAGGAAACGTTAGGTGTAAACCGATGACCTTAGAGGCTAGACATGAAAATGTTTTTACAATTCTATTTATTATTTTGTACTTAATTATACCAAATTATTATATGGTGTCATCATCGAGAGCTAGGAACAATGTGAGTGAAAACCAATCGATACCAAGTATAGAAATCAGACATATGAGTAACACACAACTACAATTTAACCATTCAAAGGTCTGGGAAAACTCATACGTCGTGTTGAATGAATCATTGTCTCTCAACGCCTCAACACATATTTTGATTAACAATTCTATTGTAGAATTTGCTCCAAAAATAGCTGGGCTAAGTGTTTATTTGACAATAGGCGAAAGTTCGTTGTTGGAAATTTACAATTCCACACTCTTCTTAAATGAGACAACTGATGGTTCTAGTTTTATTAAATTTTACGGTGGAAACGTATCTATTTGTAAATCGAGTTTCATTGGCATGGGTATTTCCAACCCGCAACCAGGATTCTTTGCAAAAGATAGTCAAGTCTTCATTAATAATTCAACTTTTGACTCTGGCTTTACTGGCTTTCACTTTGAAAACTCAAATGAAGTCGATATTATTAATTGTAAATTCAAAAACATGTCAGGAAACGGTGTGCTAGGAACTGCATCCAATAACATCTGTATTTCTAATTGTTCTTACGAACTAATAGATGGTATAGGCTTTAGTCTTGACACTGGCAACAACGTTTCTATCAATGGTTCGATATTTGAAAAAAATGATGGAATTTGCGTTCAAATACAAGGATTATATTATTTCGATATATATGATCTATGGCTTGAAGGAAACACATTTCAAGATTCAGCTTATGGTATGGTTATATCTGGAAAAAATGTCTCCATAATTAATAACAAATTTTTGAATCTTACTTACGGTGGTTCATTTGTAGGAGGAGAGAATTATCTGATTGAGAATAATACTTATAGCGGGTTACTTAGAGGGATAACCACACCAGCAGCTTCAGATATTCCATATGAAGGGGAAGCATGGATGGCACCATCAATAACTAATGCGATTATTAAGAAGAACAATTTTACCAATATTGGACAAGATGGGATTAATATCGATAATTACGAATACGCAACGCTCTTTAGGATAGAACAGAATTCATTTTCCAATATTGGTTTCTCAGCATTATCTTTTACAGGTAATTTGGGTGGGGAAGATTCTAACAATAGATCATGGGTTATTGGCAACCTTATCAACAATTCTGCGGGATTTGGGATCTATGGATCATACTGTACTGGATTTATCCATTCATATTTGGCTCATTTTCAATTTACTTCATTTGTAAAAAATGCATTCTTCAACTGCTCACTTGGATATACGTCGTTTGAATCAGATCATTACTTCCTTGACGACATCAGATGGGATGATGGGTTATTCGGAAATTACTGGGACACGTATACAGGGAAAGACGAAGATAATAACCAAATCGGAGATTCATTCTATGTTGTATCAACAGAATACGTAGAAGTAGATCATGCTCCGCTTTTGTCGATAGACTTTCTTAAACAAAAAAGAATAGTCGGTAGCACTCATCCCGTAGATCTTGTTCGTACAAAAGCAGAATTAAAAGTTAACAATACTCTCAGTTGGATAATTCTTAATGATGAGAACACTATTGTTTCTGTACTTTTGGATGGAACACCAATCATGTTTGAAGAGCTTGATACAAATGTAACAGTATCTTTAGAAGCACTAAAGGTTGGTGAACACAATGTCACACTTGTTATTCAAGCTGGTGCCCAAATTTATCGAGATCTCGTATGGGTACAAGTATTTGCTGATGAAAGTAATTTGTTTACTGATATTGTTATACTTGTAGGTTTCATCTGTTTAGTTGTTGCAATTGTTGTAGTAGGGGTTTTAGGATATAAGAAACGCTAGGACGGTCATAATAATGGTCCTAAATAATACTTGGAAAATGATTCATTTTATCATACTGGTTTCTGCTTTCTTAATAACACCAAATAATCTTTTGAAAACGACAACAGGGCTTGAAATTGTTGAAGGTTATACTTTTACTGATTATGAGCAAATCGAAAAAACACCAAAAACATCCACAGATAAACTTCAAAACTACAACCAAACTGTTTCGTGGGAAAATTCCCAAATAATCCTTAACAAAACAATGTCCTTTAACGTATCAACACGATTACTGATCAATAATACAACGGTAGAATTTGCCCCTGAAAATACAAGTTCCCACATTACTCTATCAATTGAAAGTGAGTCTCAACTTGAAATATATAACTCAAAACTATTTTTGAATACTACTTTAACTAATGGGAAAGGTTTCATACGTTTTCAAGGAGGATCAGTCATCATATCAAATTCTACGTTCACGTGTCTGGGTCTAAATAGTGAGAATCCAACATTATTTGCTAGAAACAGCCAAATCTCAATTTTTAACTCGACTTTCAATTCAGGATATGCTGGCTTTCACTTTGAAGATTCTACTGATATTAAAATCTCAAGCTGTGTATTCCAAAACATAACACAATATGCATGTCGAGGAAGAGATTCCTCTGATATTTTAATTTCAAAGTGTACAATCAAAAACATGGATAAATTTGGCTTGATACTGCAAAATTGCATTCAAATTTCTGTTAACAATTCTAGCTTCTCACAATGTTCAGAAACGTGTTTACAAATATATGGAGGTTACTATTTCGATACTTATGATATTTGGATAGAAGAGAACACATTCAAAGATTCAGGGTTTGGTTTATGGATCCTTGGGAAAAATGTCACGATTGGTAACAACTCCTTCTTAAATCTCAGAAATAGTGGATCATATGTAGGAGGTAGAAACTACTTGATTAAAGACAATTTTTTCAGTGAATTAGCTATAGGAATAAGTACGCCATCATTTTCAGCAACTCCACATATTAATGAAACTGGTTATCAATGGTGTGAAACCTCGATTTCAAACATTACCATTAAGAATAATTTTCTATCTAATCTCTATCAATATGGGATTTGGCTAAACAATTTTGAATTTGAAACGCTCTTTCGAATAGATAATAATAGTATATCCAACATTGGCTCTTCTGCATTAGCTTTCACAGGAAATTTAGGTGGAAAAAGTTCCACCAACAGATCATGGGTTACAAATAACCTTATAATCAATTCTACGGGTTATGGGATACTCGGATCATTCACTGTCGCAGCTCCCTTTGGTCCATCATACAGAGCTCATTTTCAATATACCTCATTTGTTAAAAATGCATTAATCAACTGCTCACTCGGATATACATCGTTTGAATCAAACAATTACTTCCTTGACGATATCAGATGGGATGATGGTCTATTTGGCAATTATTGGGATAATTTCAATGGGAGTGATGAAGAAAAAAACCAGATTGGTGACTCATTCTACGTTATATCAGCTGAACATAGGCAGGTGGATCATGCCCCACTTTTGTCGTTATATATTATTGATCAACAAACAGAAATCGGCAGTACACATCCAGTAGATTTAGTCCGTACAAGAGCAGAACTTAGGGCGAACAACACTTTTAGTTGGATAATTCTAGCTGATGATGACACCGACATTTCTGTCTTGATGGATGGATTACCATACACGTTTGAAGAGGTTGGTTTTAATGTAACAGTATCATTCGAAGCATTAAAAGTAGGGAAACATAATTTCACGCTTATTATACAATCTGGTAGTCAGACTTACCGAGATCTTGTATGGGTAGAAATTTTTGCAGATGAAAGCAGTGGATTAACTGATGTTCTCTTGTTGATAGGAATACTTGGTTTTGGTGTAGCAATTATTGTTGTAATCGTTATAGAATTTATAAAACGGAAGTAAAATGAAGAAAAAATGTATGTTTCAATCACTCTGATTCAATAACTCTTTTGCACGTAAGGCAGCATTCAAAATGGGCCTGTAACCTGTACAACGACATAAATGACCTTCTAACACTGACTTGATCTCCTGTTCAGATGCACGCGGATTTTTCATATAAAGTGCATAAAGCTCCATAATATAACCTGGAGTACAAAAACCGCATTGAACAGCAGTAGCCTCAATGAAAGCTTGTTGAATAGGATGGAGAGAATAATTATCAGAAATACCCTCAATTGTAATTATCTTAACTTCTTCCTTTTTTACAAGTTTCTTCGCCCGTTTACTACAACTTTTGACGGCTTCCCCATTTAAGATAACAGTACATGCACCACAATGTCCTTGATTGCAGCCATTCTTTGTACCAGTTAACCCAAGATATTCTCGAAGAATGAATAGTAAGGAGTCCTTTGGATCAACGTCTAAAGTGTGCTTTCTTCCATTGACAATAAGTTTAATCTCCATTATTTTTCACTCCTTTTCTCCAGAATTTCCAAAACTTTGTCAGGGGTTACTGGTAATTCTGTTATTGACACTCCAGTTGCATTTTGCAAAGCATTGAGAATAGCAGGTGGTGGACCTATTATTGGGTGTTCTGCTATGGGTCTCGCTCCATATGGTCCATTAGGCTGCGGATTTTCAACAAAAATGAAGGTATCTTTTTCCGGCATGTCCGCCATTGTTGGAATCCGATAGCGTCGTAAATTGATTGTTTTCATGACCCCTTTCTCATCAAATTGAATCTTCTCTTTGAGCGCTGCACCGATTCCTTGCATAACCCCTCCCATGATTTGACCTTTAGCTGTTTCTGGATTGATTACCTTTCCAACATCGATAGCAGTAACAAAATGTAAAACTTTGATTTCTCCATTATTCTTATTAATCTGAATGTCACAGCCTTGAGATCCGAATGTCCATTCATAAGGTTGATATTGACCAGTTTCAGGATCTGGGACAGTAACATCACGTACAACAGAAGTTCCTGTAGCTAAGATTGGATCACCCACAGTATGACCATCTTCATATTTATATCCCAGGACTAGAGCTGCAAGAGGGATTTTTTCTGTTCCTCTCGCAACAGAATTTCCATCATATGACAATTCGTTAGAATTACAACCAAATACTAAAGCTGCGTTTGTTTTAAATTTCGTTATTGCTTTCTCACTAGCTGAAATAATGGCATTTCCAACACGCATTGTAGTCATACTTGCCACTGTTTGCCATTCATATGGAGTCAATTGAGAGTTAATCTCGTAATTAATTCTCACCTTATCAACAGGGATTTTTAATGTCTCAGCAGCTATTTGAGCTAAAACTGTCAAGCATCCCTGTCCCATTTCAACTCCTCCAATAGAAATGTTTACTGTCAAGTCCTCATTGAATTTGAGAAAAACTGAGGAAGAAGCGTTCGAGGCTTGAACAGGTGATTTTACAAAAGCAGCCACTCCCCGACCATATAAATAATCTTCATCCTCATTTGGTAATGAATGTGTATCTAAAGCTTCTAACACTTTTTCAAAGCATTCCAGAACATTTCCATTGTGTTCAGTGATCGTCTGACCCAACGAATTAGTATTACCTGGTTGGAGAAAATTCTTCTTCCGAAGAGTGCTGGAGTCAACTCCAAGTCTAAGTGCTAGCTGCTCAATAAGCCTTTCCATCATGAATTGTCCTTCGGGATGACCATAACCGCGAAAGGCACCTACTGGTGGAGAATTGGTATAAATTCCATACGATTGAAGGCTGCAGTTAGGAAAATTGTAAGGGCCGACGCAATTATGACCAGCTGCAAGAACGACATTACAACTAGTATCTGCGTAAGCACCATCAGCAAAATATAATTGAGCCTCTATACCTACAAGAGTTCCATCTTTCTTAGTACCAATTTTCATTTTCCCTTTCATACCACGACCTAAAACAGACCCAATAAATACTTCTTTGCGACTTAGAACAAATTTTATGTGGTAACCTGGAATATATTTGGCAACAAACGCAAGAAGAGGTTCGATTGTATAATCTGATTTTCCCCCAAAACCACCACCAAGATAGGGGATGTTGATATGTATTTTATTCATGGGCATTTTGAACATATCAGACAAAACTTCACGGAGAACAAAAGGTGCTTGCGAACTACTCCAGAGATGAAGCTCTCCTGACTGATCCCAATATGCAACTGCTCCATGAGGCTCAATTGTTGCATGATTGAGAAGTGGATATTCGAAGGTATCTTCAACAATTATATCTGCCTCTTTAAACACTGCTTTATAATCGCCTTTCTTTAAGTGGTACTTGAAAAAAATATTAGATTCTGGAACTGGGACAAATGTCGGTAAATGGTTGTACTGACCATTTCGTTCATGAATTAAGGGAGCATTGGAAGATATCGACTCCATAGGATCTAAGACAAAAGGTAATTCTTCAAATTTTACCTGAATTTTGTTGATTGCGTCTAATGCTATCTTCTCATTCTCAGCTATGACTGCTGCTACTACTTCTCCTGCGTGTCTTACTTTATCAAAAGCCATTGGGGGTTGGTCAAAAATACACGTCCCAAATAGTAATGTATTGTCAATTCCTTCGGTTTCTCTACTGATGACTTTGTAAACACCTTCCATCGATTCGGCGGATGTTGTATCAATCGATGAAATTTTTGCATGAGGAACTCCAGCTCGTAGAACCTTAAGATAAAGCATTCGGGGAAAACGCAAATCATCAATATAGAGGGCTGTTCCAGTTACTTTTTCCTTAGCATCTGCTCGAGGGACTGACTTTCCGACTATTTGATAAGACATCTATAACCAACCTTAGGTAAATTAATTTCACTCTTTTGAGGGTTAAGACTTTTTTGATTTCATCTGGATTTTGTAGTAGAATGCATTGGAGTCAAGCTTTTTAACAGAGAAAAATCATTAATTATTGATATTAAATTGAGAATCGTTTCGGGATCCATCTGGGTGTTTCTGGTCGTAATAATGGGGATAGCTCTCTTTATACCAAGAATGGTCCAAAAGGGCTCAATGATAAGCGATTCTTCTCACTCTGAATCTTTTTTTTCGGTGCATCTAATAGCACCAACATCAGGTCCTGTACGGAGACACGGAGAAAGGTTAATAGAAGAAGAATTACCTAAAATTGGTATTAATGCAGAGTTAGACCTAATTAGTTGGGCAGCTTTAGGCCCCAGATGTACTGATCAAGAAGTGGGAACATTTATTGAAGGTGGATACGACATAGCTTTCTTCGGTATGTCGCTGGGAACTCCTACTGGACACCCTGGAGCCTCTATGCGGGCTGTATTTGGAGCAGAGGGGATTCCTCCCACAGGATTCAATGTCATGTATTGGGCTCCTGGTACAGATTCCTTTGGCAGGAGTTATATGAATTATCGGGCAAATGAATCAAATCAACTGATAGAAGAGATCAATGAAAAGCGGAATCTCACAGAAGTGAAAGAGGACTTGAAAACTTGGCAAAAAATCTGGTACGATGTAATGCCCAATATCATCATCTATAACCAGTACGAAGTCCACGCCGTCTCTAAAGGGCTTTATGGATACGATCCGATCACTTATCCTTTAGACTCCCTTGAAGACGTCTGGTTAGCCTCTGATTACACAGGCACTGTTGATCAAGTAGTATTGGCTTCAAGTACTGGCGGTAACACCTTTAATCCAATGATTGCAACTGATGTGTATAACCAATACGCTAATAATCCAGTTTTCGACGGTGTAGTAGGTAATACACCCTCTAAGGAAGCTGTTCTTCCATCAGGAACCGATCGAGATACCTGGATGACGGAAAACTACAACACCACTGCTTATTTGGCACTCTATCCCAGAGTCGCAGAAGCAATGGGTACATGGTCATCTGATGGTTTGTCGTACGCCATGGACGTTAAAAAAAATGTTTATTTCCATGATGGAGAAATTGTTGACGCCTGGGACGTAGCAATGTCCTTCCAAGCATATATCATACCTGCCATAGGCTCTTGGTCCTACTCAAACCTGATAGTACCGTTCGGGCAGGATGACAAAGCTAATAATCACGGAAACTACTCCTTTACAGTTTCGGATCCTGGAGGTGATGGCTTCTTTGAGCACATAAACATCACTCTGAACACAACCTTTGCTCCGTTTGAGACAAACTACGTAGGAACATGGATCTTTCCCGAACACATTCTAGGTGATCCTGTTAACCATGGATTCGGCACAAACGGGGACTTTGACCCAGAATCGACTTGGTTATGTAGACCAAGTGACTGGCGAGACCATTCCACCACTACTAGTCGAACTACTGACCCAGGTGGTTATGCTGGCCCCATTGGCTGCGGACCCATGGTCTTTGAGAGTTTCGACTCCACCACAAGTCGAGTGACTCTTAAGAAATTTGAGGATATCAAATGGGATAATGCAACTGGTGCATGGGTAACAGACACCATAGACCACTGGAATATTGCCAATCTAGGTGAGATGCCTGACACAGCGAAAATCATCGTCGCGAGTATGAACTCAGCTATCGCCGATATGAAGACTGGTGGTGTCAACATTATGGATCCCCAGTTCACGATGGCAAATATTCTGGACGAACTCCAAACCGAGGCCTCCATTCAACCAATCCTCTCACCCGAGACTGGTTGGCAAGCAATGTATTTCAATCCAAAATTTGAACAAGATGGTGTCTATCACTTGAATAAGAAGGGAGTACGACATGCGATTTCTCACATAGTTCCCCGTGAGGATATTATCACTAACCTCATGAACGGTCTCGCTCTCCCAGGATACACGCCCGTACCAATCACTTCATGGGGAGCTATTTTGGATACAGAAATGCTAGCCTACAAAAAGACTGTTACAGCTACAGATGGTTCCACTCCAGAGAAGGGAGCAACGACCGCCTACGACAGCTATAATATAAGACTCGCTTTAGATTGGCTTGATACAGAAGGATATGATACCACTGTTTGGTCCGATGGAATAGAGTCTGAATCCGATAGTTCTTCTGTATTAACTAACGCTCCAATCTACATTCAGCCCTATATTAATTCTCTATTGT
>JAEOTU010000226.1 GCA_016839665.1 Candidatus Hodarchaeota archaeon | reverse complement strand
GAGAACACTCGTGATTTCAGATGATAGACATAAGTAAAGAAACAAGCTCTCGAGATCAAGAAATAGACGCAATCCTGGCAAAATTTGCAGACAAATCTCCTTCTATTCAAGTCATTACCGTTGTAAGCCTAGATGGCCTCCCTATTGCATCTACATCTGATGAAGAAGAGACAGTCATTGCCGCGATGACTGCTGCGAGTCAATCGTTATCGGAACGTGTTTTATCCCAATTGCAGCAAGGGGAAATGAAAGAAGTCATGCTTACAGGAAACCTTGGTTTCGTTGTAATTCAAAGTGCGGGAGAGAATGCTGTTGTTAGTATTACAGCTAATGACTCAAAAAATATGGGATTGGTTCGTGTTCTAGGAAAGCAATTAGCACAAATATTATCAGAATTACTATAATTGCACCGCAACTTTAATTACTTCCTTTTGTATGGTATGTAATGCGTTAATTCGAATTTTTAGTTGTTTTTTTCCTAAAAAAGTCAAACTTCTTTGATGGCAGGTGAAGAGGTTTTAAATGCTAAGTTTTTGAGAATAGTACGATTAAAGAAAATCCTTTTGTCTTTTGGCGTGAGGAAACCACACAAGTGATTCAGAGGATTAAATATGAGGATCGAACAATTCGCCAGTATATATCTTAATTTTAAAGAGCCTGTAGTCTTGGAGGTCTATCAAGGGTATCTCATTGCTGGGAAAATCAAAAGTAGCAGTGGTAGGGTACCTCGCTGTTTCTGGATCAATAAACAGAATATTGAAGGTTTTGCAGAGGTTGCGAAAATTGTAGCTATTGAATCAGCCTTTCATGGCATTCTTTCGCTAATCCCAGGAGGATCATTTGCTTTTCGCTTAATTAAAGATCAAATTGGATATCCTCCTCGGTACAATGTGATATTCGAGCCAGAATATTATACTATCATATATAGTACCCTCACATTAGATCAAAGTGGGGAAAAAAAGGGTGTGGTGGATGGCCTTGTCCAGAGTATTGACAGCGTGGCAAAAATAGCACTCAAAACTGGGAGCAAGGTTCAAGATAGCATTCTCGAATTTATTTCGAAAGGAAAATCAAAAAGCGATAAACCTGATGAAAAGGACATCCTAGGATTCACTTATATAAGATTTGACGATATAACTAGTAATATTCGAAATAGTATCGTTGAAGAACGGCTATCTGAGACCAAATCGACTACAGCGAAATTGGCAAAAACAGCAGTAGCAGAAATTATTCCTCCAGTCGTAATTAGTTATAAAACTACAGCTAATGATGAAGCAATCAACTTCCTCGGGTATTTACAACGAATAGGCTTCAAAGTAAATTTTGCAAAGTCTTTACTCGACTAAATCTTAGTTTAAACCTCATACCAGAAGAAGGATCCCTCAAACAAGGTAATCATGAAAGAAAAAAGATGGTTAATGCTTTGACTACTGCTTTCGACACAGTAATCGTCGGTTCAGGTATTGCAGGAGCAACTTTAGCCTGTGACCTCACAAAAGCAGGACAGCGAGTGCTTCTACTTGAAAAAGGTGGCAACCATCAATTCCTTGGGAACCATTTAGCCATCATTCGAATAGCAGATAGGAAGGGATTTCGCTATACAAAAGAGCACTTAATGGTAGCATCTGGAATTACAGTAGGGGGTTCCTCAGTAATCAGTGCTGGAACAGCTTATCGCCCACCTCGCGAACTTTTCCAACCCTGGGGGATTAATCTGGAACGAGAATTAGATGAGGCAGAAAAAGAAAGTGGTTCAACTATCCTTCCTGATGAATTGATTGGAAAAGGAAATCTTCATCTTTTAGATGCGGGTAATAGTGTTGGTCACGAGTGGAGCCGATTTCAGAAATTCATAGATCCGACTATTTGTGTTCCAAATTGTTCAGCGTGTATGTTAGGGTGTAAACGAAAAGCAAAGTTTACAGCACGGGATTTAATCTTAAAAGCGAAGCCCAAAGGACTTCAGATTCAAAAGAAAAAAATAGATCATGTAGTCGTTGAGAATGGAAAAGCTATTGGTGTAAAACCCAATCGAGGACACACAATCAGGGCGGATAAAATAATTGTCTCTGGAGGGGGAGTACATTCGCCAATTATTTTGAAAAAATCTGGAATTAAGAACGCAGGGGGGAGGTTTTTTCTGGATCCCATGGTTTTTACATATGGGGTAGCCTCAGAAAAAAGCCACAGGACAATCCACGATGTTCCAATGACTGTTGGGACATTCAAATTTTATGATAAAGAGGGAATTTTACATAGTCCAGTTGTGGATCCTTGGGGTCTCTTTCTAATCACCTTCGCATATCAACGGAATCCACTGAAAGTCTTAAAATTTCGTCATTATCGTCGTCTTATGGGTATTATGACTAAGATTCAGGATGACAAGAATGGTACACTAATCCCTGGTAGATTTGGTATAAAAATCTCCAAAATTTTGACCGAGGAAGATCAAAAGCGTCTTAATCAAGGTGAATCCCTAGCACGAGAGGTTTTAGTAGAAGCAGGGTCGAAACCAAACCAGATTTTCTCTACTCCTATTCGTGGAGCTCATCCTGGAGGTACAAATAGTATTGGAGAGGTTGTGGATTCCAATCTTCAGACAGAAATCCCGAATCTATATGTTTGTGACTCGAGTATATTGCCTCGTTCAATGGGAAGTCCGTTAATTCTGACTTTGATGGCTTTTGCAAAAAGATTAGCCAATCAGATCATTAAAGAATCATAAAGATTCCTCTTTCTGAATTATTCTTCTAAAACCTTTTTCATCAGAATATTTACTCGTTTTACTATTTCCGTTGGATCTTGTAGAACTCCTTCTGCTAGTTCTTGACTTTCAAGTAACAAAAAGGTACATAGTTCAATTAATGGGGACTCAGGTTCTTTTTCAAGAATTGTATTGAGCTGAGAAATGAGAGTATGTTCTTTATTAATTTCCAAGATCTTTTTTTGCGGTAAATAGTTCTCGTCCATATATTTGAGTACACGTGTAAACGCACCCATTCCAGCAGGATTAACCAGTCTGCAAGGACTATCGGTTAACAAATCCGTATAGCGAATGTCTATTATTCTATCAGTAAGAATTTCTGCCATCTTAGACAAAAGTTCATCTTTTTCAGGTTTCTTTTTCTCCTCCTCTTCTTCAGATTTTTCGTCATCTTTCTTTGGTGGAGGTGCTAGTTCTGGTTCAGCCTGATCAATAGGTTTGAATTTTTTGTCCTTATAGTCAGTCACATGCATTACTACAAAACCATCAATAGGGTCATCGAAGAAAATGACTTCTTGGTCAAGTTTTGTATAATGTTCCAGATGGGGACTTCGCTTGAGAACTTGAAGATTCTCTCCCAAGAGATAAAGGATTTCTTCCTGGTCATCTGGCATATTATCAATATATCTCGCCAATGTGATAAGATGATCCTCTGATTTTGAGGTTTTTACTCGGAGATGATTAAGAAGCTTTGTTCTACGTTTCTCGTCTTGTGTAATACCTTCTTTAATGAAGACTCCAAATTGTTCCCACCATTCTAAGTAATCATCTTCTTTTTCATCAGATATTTTCTCGAGCTCCTTCAGAATCTTGTTGGTTATAACTTTGGAAATTCGTCGAATCGATCGATCAACCTGAATGACCTCCCGACTAACATTTAGTGGAAGGTCCTCTGAGTCGACGACACCGAAAATAAATCGAAGGAACTCTGGAAGAAGATCCTTTGCTTTCTCCTGAACTAAAATCTTCTTACTGTACAGTCTTAATCCATAATCCTGATACATGGAAGTCATCATCATTCTATTACGCTGTTTCGGGAGAAATAGAAGAGCACGAAATTGAATTGGAGCATCAACATTTAATTGAATACGATGAAAAGGTTCAGTCCAATCAAGGCTCACTTGCCGATAAAAATCATTATAGTCTTCGTCCTTTACTTCATCTTCAGACTGATGCCAGATTGGAATCTGACGATTCACTGGCTTTAATTCTTCTACTTCTACTTCTTCATCCTCCTCCTCTTCTTTCTTAATCTCTTGAACATAGATTGGAAAACCAACAAAATCACTATATTTTTTGATGATTGATTCTAGTTTAAACTTATTGACAAACTCCTTGGCGTCTTCCTTCAAATGCAG
>JAEOTU010000225.1 GCA_016839665.1 Candidatus Hodarchaeota archaeon | reverse complement strand
TTTTATCAATAATTATTGAGATGGATCATCCTAATGCGATATCATTTGAAGAGAGTGCTAAACTTGAGGAATTAACCTATCCTTATCTTTTTAATCTAAGTTTTATCCCTTTAATTTCATTTCCAATTACATATTATGAAATAGAGTGGAAAATCGGTACCGATATTGAGGTTAGCCTGAAAAATGATTCCATCCAACCAACAATGGATGATTATAAGGGGGAATTCTCTCAAGATTCACAAAATCTTGTTTTTAAGAATATCACTGAATTAACTTCTATTAATCGAAGTCTATTAGATATTTCAGAAAACGGCGATTATAATCTCACCGCTCTTGCCAATCTAAGGTTCATTCCAGCCTATTCCCCTACTATCGCTTCAAATCTCACCTCTTATCTTTCTTTTGAATATTTTCAACAAGAGAGTACAAAAATAGAATTTAAAAAATTAGAATCTCAGATCATTGTCTCAGAATGGGGATATGTAATGTCGGAACATGAGATTATTCTACGTAACAGTGGGATGAAATCAGGAACAATTCTTGATACAGCGCTTGGAGGCCCTACTTTTCCAATAATTTCGTTTTATTTGCCAGATGGTGCTGAGAAAATCAGAATGCACGATAAATACGGCAATATCTCACTGTCAGCCTCTCTAGACCCCATCTTTAATAAAAAGTTGCTCGTTGTTAGACCTAGAGTCCAAATAGAAAAAGATGCGGAATATAATTTACATTTATCTTACCAAGAACAGGTTTCGGATTTTACAAGAGATTTAGGAGGAGGGAAAATTCAATTACGCATTCCTCTAACAATGGACTTCAACTGGACTATTCAACAATTCGAACTCAGTGTATTTTTACCATATGGTTCTAGCTATAACTTAAATAGCATTGTATCCACAACAGAACACAATACAACCTTGAGAGAAACCACTTACAATTCATCAACCCAAGGAAGAGAGTTACTTGGGATTTTCGACAAACCTGGTCTCACAATGGTTTTTTCAAATTTAACACCCCTTAGCAATAGTTATATTAGTATCGATTTTGGTCTCTCACCTCTCTATTTCATAACAACTCCTCTTTCCATCAGTATTCTCTTATTCACTCTAGGTGTAGCATACACAATCATTAAAAATCTTTCTTTTGGTTTTAAAACAAAGAAGGTTATCTTAGATGAGATTCCTTTAAATAAAATAAGAGAATTTGTTAAAACTTATGAGGAAAAAACTGCAATTAGAGAACAAATCCTTAAATTAGATCGGAAACGGAAATCTAAGAACATTAGTGCACGTGAGTACGAACAAACCCGAAAAATATTGAGAAACCGACAACAACGGACGGATCGTTCAATTGTAGCCGTTTCACGAAAGTTGGCTGAAGAGGGGCAACGGTATAGTATTCATATGCGATCCATTGAAATTGCAGAGGCTAATCGAGAAGATATTCTACAAAACATTGAATCAATTGAGAGAAAGAAATCTCAGGGTAGAATAGGAAAAGAAGCCTATGCTAAGCTTAAACTGAGTTATGACAAACAGCTCCGTAAAGCGAATAATGAAATCGACAAGGTATTAATTGAACTCCGATCACTTCTAACAAAATGAGGTTGATAAATATCCATCAGAAAATACTTATTAACCAAGATCTTTGTATTCAATGCTTGAAATGTATACGAAGCTGTCCTGCAGAAATTTTAGTTAAAAAAAATGACAATTCTAAAACACAAAAAGGATCAATCACAATAATAAATCCTGAAAAATGTTTTGAATGTCGTGCCTGCGAGGTAGTTTGTCCAGTACTTGCAATCAGTGTCATATGCGCGGTTGATTCTATTTCAGCCCCGTAGTGTAGAGGACCATCATGCGAGGCTTTGGTCCTCGTGACCCCAGTTCGAAACAAGAGCAAGCAGGAGCTTACTTGCGAAAATCTGGGCGGGGCTATTTCTATAAGAGGAATTTTACATGAACTACAAACATTTCAGTTTGAATAGTTAGAAAATGAAAATGGCTTCCCTTCTGTAAGAATCTCGTTTGGAATCTTTTCTTTATAGGATGAAAGGAATTTTAGATCTTCCTCTTTCTTTCTTAAATCGTCTGGTAACATGACTGGTATTGTTCTCCTGATTGGATAATACCGTTGACATTTTGAACAAACAATAAGACCTGTTTCTATTTCTATCTCGTCTTCTTTGAAAATATATAATTCGAGTTCTGGATTCTTGCAGATCGGACAAGCTAGAATCTCCATCAAATCCTTTTTCACTTCTATTCATCTCTTACTCAGAATGTGCTTCAATAATCAAGAATTTTCACTTCAGTGGATTTATCACTGGGAGGAATTGCGATACTTTTTGTTTTAATTGAATGATAATCCTTTACCATAAGCTTTCAACTCTATTTTTTTAATTCTAA
Organism: Candidatus Hodarchaeota archaeon; assembly: GCA_016839665.1. The sequence continues at coordinate 219 of JAEOTU010000225.1, read as the reverse complement.
CACTTTTGATTTTCTTTTTTTGGTTTGGAGTGTACAATATAACACGAGTGCCTTTACATTGAGTTCCTTTGACTCTATATAATCCGTTATTATCACTTCAAAATGGAAGAGATTATAGACCCCATACTTAACTTCAGACGGCTCTTCATACGTTCATCGTTGTAATACAACTCATCCGGGGATAACTTCATCATACAGAGGTAGTATGAGATCAAATGT
>JAEOTU010000224.1 GCA_016839665.1 Candidatus Hodarchaeota archaeon | reverse complement strand
GTATCTATTTCATAAATAACCTGTGAAATTGAAATGATTAATCCCTCATTTTTTTGATTGAAAGTTTTCATGTCTACAAATAAACTTACCTGTTTTTCAGTAAAGACTTAACTAAACGTAAGGGTTCAGGTAACATGTATCTTGAAAGTGGTAAAATTATGTCCACTGCTGTATTTAATGATATTTTATGCCCAACGGAAATGAAAATTCCCTGTTTATTCTCTTTTCTCCGAATGAAATATGCTAATAGTCTTTCCCCATCGTACACTGGAAAGATATCGTGTTTTTTCTCTCTTTTATAAGTTTCAATAGGATAGGACATGTTTAATTCCCCCCATAAGGAGTTTCTTGTGATACCGATAACTGAAATATCGAAATCGACACCTAATTCGCATGCTAAGCCAAAATGTCTTGGATGTTGAACTCCCGCACCCTCAACTAGTAGAATATCGAACTTTCCCCAAAAGGCATTGATCACTTCTTCCAACGAAGGTTTATTTCGTAAGCTAAGAAAAGTACTGACATAGGGATAAGGAGCTGGACTAATCTCTCCTAACCAAGAATCAATCTGGTTTTGGGATTCAAGGTCGTAGAGTATACCTCCCCCTTGAATTCCCTTGTTCCTTTGACTAACTGCGATAGCTAGCAATGTTTTAGGGCTCACAATATAGTCTGCTTGCTCAATTAATGATGCTCGTTCACTTTGAGAATGTTTCACATCCTCTAGGTCAAATGACAGTTACTATGAACCCCCTGTAGGCTACTAGGAAATAATACAAGTTAATTAATCTTTCCTGATATATTTGATAGATATCAAACTATCATCAAAAAAAAGAAAAATTGGGGAAGAAAGGGGTCTACCAAGAGCAATGATCTAAAATGGCATCGTTCGGGCAAACACCATCACATGCTGCACATTCAGAGCAATCCCCAATTTTTGGGACAGTAACTTTGCCATCAACTATTTCATAAACATCCTCGGGGCAGACATCGACACACTCGCCTGCTCCAGTACATAAATCAAGGTCTATATCAACCCACAGGTCGCTTTCTTCAAAACGTTGTTTTGCCATTTGTTAAGTCTCCATTTGATCATAATATTTAGTGCTTTTAGAGTCTGAAAACCAGTCCTATTACACTTGATATATATTTTTTCTTCCTCATACAAAAAGTATCACAGATGACAAACAATACTTGATTAGATAGTTCTATAAACCATCATTTTGACATTCGATAAACCACCTATCGTTTCTGATCGTATTGAAGCTCTCATTGGTCAAAATAATAGTTGAGAGTAACTGGGGAGCTGTGGATAGATTCTTTAAAAAGGAATAGCAATCTTTGATCGTTTTTTTCAATGATTTTCCAGTTTTACCGATCCCAGGGCATTCTTTGATCTGTGTAGTATGATTCTTCATTTTTAATGCTGGTTCTAAAGTAATAACAACTCTATGGTCTACGATCAGTGGAAAATATGGGTAGATTCTGCATCTAAGTGGTCTAATGTTATGGATAGAGCAAAAATATTCCTCTTTCGACTCAATGTTATAAAAAATACAGCGGCGGGCTAGCCTGGTTAATTCATATTTCCCATCTTTTGCCAAAATTAATTTTTTCTTAACAAATTTTGGTAGATTTTTAATTTCTGAAGGTAAAAAATACCCAAAACCACAACAGCTTTTACAATTAGCAATACAAGAAAAATGTGAGAATTTTGAATCATCGCTAAAATCAAGAATAATAGGTGAGTCAAGAGCTTTCTTAAGAACTACTATGAAGTCATTCGACTTATTTGGAACTATTTTTGTAACTTCCTGAATGCGGGGATATAGAATTGTTCATTTGTTTTTTTCATCAACCATTTCATTCCATCAGTAATTCCCTCGGTTGTCTTGCAGGAAATTAGTTGTATTAGGAATTTCTCGCTTAGCTGAGTTTCATGTAAATCCAATTCTTTCATGAGTTGGTGTTTATTCTGGTGAGGTAGGTCAATCTTATTCCCCATAATTAGTAGAGGAAGGGCCTTTAAGGCCTTAGAAGATCTAACCTCTTGAAATAAGGCATAAACGTCCTTTTTTTCAGCTGTTGTTGAAACATCTATGATGAAAATTACCCCAGAGGAACCAGTTGTTAAAGGTTCCCAGATTTCTTTCGTCAACCTATTCTCTAAGATATTAAGAGCATGAAGTCGAATCTTATCTACTTTTACAGTTTCAACATTCTGGTTGGTAACTTGAACGGTGCTATAAAATATCCCAGAATATAATCGGTACATGAGAGTTGTTTTACCAGCATTAGGAGGGCCCAAAATCAGAAAGGACGGTTGATTTACAGGATGATGATCACTTTCCATTGTTTTATTTATATCTCCGTATTTTTTGTGTTTTTCGTTATAACACTGATAATTTGGTTGATTACTAGACTCATCTAATTGGAAATATTATCAAACTTTTTCAAATTGACTGTGTTCTAATTCTAAAAATAGATTTTTGAATGATCCCCCCTCCCGACTCCTAAAACAAAAAGTAAAGAGAATTCATCAAGGATGGCGGTGATTGGGATTTTAGAGAGTGCTCTGATCATTATTTTTGTTTTTATTTTGGTAATTTTCTTTATCTTAGCCGAAAAAAACCGGGCTATAGTTGCAATCTCAGGAGCATTAGTCACCTATTTTGTTATAACATTTATTGAAGGCTATAGTTTTTCTATCATTGTGGAATTGTTATTTGGGTCTGAAATTGACCAATATGTGAATTTGCATTCGCTAATGTTGATTATTGGGATGATGTTCATTGTGCAGATCTCAGATGAAATTGGGACTTTTCAATTTTTAGCAGTAATTGCGATAAAATTATCCAGGGGAAAGCCAATTCCACTAATGATTATTCTTTGTATTGTCGCATTCTTGTTTTCATCTATTTTGAATAATATACTCACTGTTATGATATTAATTCCTCTTACAATTACGGTATCACGGGTTTTAAACGTATCTCCAACCCCGTACATCTTGACTCAGGCTATCATGGTCAATGTTGGAGGAACCCTCTTTTCAATCTCTTCCATCCCAAATATATTGATTACTCAAGAAGCAAATATCTCTCTTCCAGTATATTTTTTTGAAATTGGCTTTTTTTCGATTATTACCTTTATTTTTTCGATTCTATTATTCATTCTCCTTTATAAAAACGAATTGTCTATACCAAAAGATAAAGCCATCAATATATTACTTTATGATTTTGATATTTGGAATGTAGTGCAAAGTCCTCGTTTATTATATGCATCACTGAGTTCTTTGATACTCTTGATGGTTTCATTTTTCATTGTTCCTTATTCTTTTTTGAAAGATTATCTAACTCCTGATATAATTGCTTTGAGTATAGCGATGGTTTTAACTATCATTAGTCGTTTAGACTCACAAGAGATCAGTACAATTATTAAGAAGTTTGATTACGAGCTAATTTTTTATTTATTGGGAATTTTCATCATTACTGGAGGACTGGAGATCGTTGGTGTCACAGACTTCTTGGAGGATATTTTTAGCAATATTGGAGGAGGAAATGAATTTTTTCAGCTTCTTCTTATTATGTGGGCTGCAGCTTTTTCAAGTTCCTTGATAGATAATGTACCGATTACGAATGTATTTATTCCTATTGTCGACGGGATAGCAGGTACAACATCAACTTCAACAATTAGAAATAGATATTTTTACAGCCTTTCCATTGGTGCTAATTGGGGTGACAATTTAACACCATTAGGCGATAATATCCTTGTATTAAACATTGCTAAAGAAAATAATCGTCCAATAAATATTAAAACTTTCTGGAAACTTGGATTTATCACAACAGTATACCAGTTGTGCTTGGCAACTCTCTTTTTCACTTTAATTTACAATTTTATACTTGGAATCCTTATTATAGGAATAATAGGTGTTATTATCGGGATTTTCATCGTTTTGGCTAAAAGAGGTCCTTATGGTATCCAATCCAGAATTGAAAAGGGGTTCTTCACGTTTAGAAACTTTATAGTTGCGTGATTGAAAAATGATTGAAAAAACAATAGAACGTATTAAAAAAACACTACCCGAAGTTGAACATGTAGTGATGTTTTATAACGATGGCACGGTGTTTCACACCACATTTGAACATACAGTAAATATACCCAAATTAGGAGAGAATTTCTCTGAAACCTTAGCATCCATATCTAGAATGTACGAAATCTGTAATTTTGATTTAGCAGATTATAATAAACTTGTATTCGATACAGATGATATTAACGTTATTGTTTTGAAGCTTGGGGAAAATAGCAATTTGGCCTTGTTCTTTAGAAAAAGAAAACGAGCAGGAGAGTTGAGAATTCGCTCTATACGGCGTTATATAGAGTTAGCTGAAGAATTATTGGATGTTGATCGAGTTGAGTTAGTTGAACAAGAAATGGAGGCCAAAGAAAGCCAACTAATGGAATTGCAACTTCAATTCGGATCAAAGCATTATAAGTGTTTAACTCTTGAGAGTCTCCTAGATGAGGTTACAGACGAGGAGAAGAAGAAGGAAGTATCTAAAGAAGTAGAAAAAGTGAATAGAGAAATTATGAGAATTAAAGAAGATATAGATAAAAAAATAGTTGAAATAGCTAGTCTGAAGGAAGAAATAGAGCGTGAAGAGGATAGTACTAAAGAAGCTCAGAGTTGACTATTCAAACTAAGTCAGACCGAATCTTCTCAAAATAATCTAACGAAGCTGGATTAGATAAAGCTTCCCTATTAGTAACTGGCTTTCCATGGATAATATTCGAGACTGCAATTTCCACTTTCTTCATTGAAAATGTATACGGAATATCTGGTGTTTCGAGAATTAACGCTGGAACATGTCTAGGAGACGTTTTTTCTCGTAAAACTCTTTTTATCTTGTTCTTAAGTTCGTCTGTTAAAGAAAAATCTACTGCTAATTTTACAAAAAGAACTACCCGTTGGTCTCCCCTCCAGCTCTGTCCTATAGCAAGACTGTCCTCAATTTCAGGTAGCGTTTCCACAGTATTATAAATCTCTGACGTTCCAATTCGAACTCCAGAAGGTTTCAAAACTGCATCTGATCTTCCAAAGACTGTCATCCCTCCAGTTTCACTGTGGATGACGATATAGTCTCCATGTCGCCAGACAGTTTTTCCCTTTGGCTTAAAAAAGGTAAAATATGCTTGTTCATACCTGTCATTATTAGGATCGTCCCAAAAGTACAATGGGGCACTCGGAAATGGAAGTTCTACTACAAGTTCTCCTTGTTGATCGCGAACTGCTAATGCTTCATCATTATATGCTTCAACTCTCATGCCTAAAGCTCGACATTGGATAGGTACCTCTGAATAAAGAGGTAGAATTGGGCACCCTCCTGCAAATATTGCGTTAAGATCAGACCCTCCAGTAATTGAATTGAAGTGAAAGTCTTTTTTCACTTCTTTATAGAGCCATTGCATTGCTTCTGATGATATAGATGATGCTGTTTGTGAAATTACTCGTAAAGAAGATAAATCATACTTCTTACCTGGTTGAGCTCCAATCCCGCTTAGATAATGGAGATAACTTGCGCTTGTTCCAAAAATAGTAATTTTTTCATCTTGAATTAACTTCCACATAGTTCCCCAATCAGGATATAACGGATTTCCATCATAGAGAAGAATGGTCGCTCCAACAGCTAACGAACAGTTAAGCCAGTTCCACATCATCCAGGAAGGCGAAGTGTTATAAGTAATTCGGTCGTCTTTCTTTAAATCTGTATGTAGTATAAGATCTCGAAGCTGAGTTAAGAGAACTCCTCCTGTACGCTGAACCATGCACTTAGGTTTACCCGTTGTGCCGCTTGAAAACATGATGTAACCAGGATGAGAAAAGGGTAATTGTTTGAAATTAATATCTGGACTCGTTTCCGAGGATAGAAACTCATCATAATGAATGGAACGAGGAATAATATCAATTTTTGGAGCTTCTTCAACGTAAGAGGTCACAATTACTTTTTCTACAGATGGTAGTTCTTTAACAACCTGTTCAACATTATTTATACTAGGAAATGTCTTCCCTTTATAGAAATAGCCATCAGCAGTAATTAAGATTTTAGGCTTTATTTGGCCTAAGCGATCTAGAACAGCTTTTGATCCCAGTTCTGCTCCGCAAGACGCCCATGTTGCCCCTAGGCTTGTAGCTGCTAACATAGCTATGACTGTTTCTATTAAATTAGGGATATATCCAGCAACACAATCTCCAGAAGTAACATCTAACTCATGCAATGATTTAGCGAAACGTGCTACTTGCGAAAACAGCTCATTGTAAGTCATTTTTTTTGATCTTTGGGTCTCACCCTGAAAAATGTAAGCAATTTGGTCTTTATCATCTTGATGCCTTAATAAGTTCTCTGCAAAATTTAATCGTGCTCCTGGAAACCATTTAACTGTAAAAAAGTCATCAAAATTCTCGACAACAGTATCATACTTTCTTGAAGCAATGATCCCTCCATAATCCCACATGGATGCCCAAAAATCTGAAATGTTTTCAATAGACCAATTATAGATTTGATAATAAGAGGTCAGATCAAGATTATACTTACCATTCACAAACTCAATGAAACTCGTCATATTCGCTTGTTTGATCTGCTCCTCTGAGGGTTCCCAAAGTAATTTAAGCAAAATCTTAACCTCCAAGATTTCTAATACTATTTACAAGATATTAGAAAATGATCTTTTTCAATGCATCACACCAATTATTCAATTAAAAATTGTGCGATGAATTCATTTCCGATGTGATTTAAAGTTCAAAAGTGAATTCAAGAGAATAATTAAAAAAAATGTGAAAAGGATTACATGCTCCTTTTCAATATTCTAATCCATTCGTAAACGGGTTCACACAATTTTTTGATGCGTTCTTTTTCAGGGGTCATTGGAGACGGACTCCAGCTTGGATCAGGTTCAAACCAAAAGTCAATAAGGTTGCCAACCCGTTGTTTATTTGTAAACTTGACTATGACTGGCATCTCTGTTTCAACATGCCAAGGTTCCTCTATTTTTAATATATTGGCGATTGCAGTTTTACTTTCTCCAACAAGAACATACGCAAGAACAAAAGGTAACTTTTTCAAAGCACTCTTTGCTGCAAAGCCACAAATGGTAAAAGTATGAAGAATACCTGAGTGAGGCATTTCCACCCACTCTGTTAATTCAAGTTTACAATCCAGATTCCAGCAGTTTACTCTTGGAGGAAAGGTAATATCTCCACATTTAAAGCATCGGGTTCCTAATAATCTTCCTTCAAGTAACCCTTTAGCATAGGGGCTCAAAGCCCCCAATCGAAAGGTGTAGAGCATGTCATAGTATATCTGTTGTTCAACCCAATCAGTACCCTCTGCTGTCCCTGTTCGAATGTTCTGCCAAACCCATCCCTTTTCAGGAATTAACTTGTTTAGCTTAGACCATTTATCCCAGTTAAATTCATTATTATTTGGGGTTGGATGTAAATTCTTTTTCATCTATAATCACCTTACACTCTTTTTAGGACGAAATTGCTGATTGATGTTCCTGTCCCTGCATGAGAATTGACTAAACCAACTTCAGCATCTTTTACTTCATTTTCTGTTGATCTGTGCTCTCTTGGAATCAAGCCTGTAAGCTGGTAGTAACATTCGATAGCAGACATTAATCCAGTAGCACCGACGGGATGCCCATAACCAATAAGCCCTCCACCTGGATTTGTAGGAATTTCTCCTTCCATCATAGGCATCCGGTCACGAATAAATTGTTTTGGTGTAATTGACTGACACCAACCAAGAGCATTATATATTTGGAATTCCGAGGTTGAGAATGCATCATGTACTTCTGCAACATCGAAATATTTGTAGGAATCTTTCCATTCGATACCAGCCATTTTGAATGCGACTTCTGCAGAATGACGACACGCAGCAAATTCCCCTAGTCCAGGGTAACCTTCTCCGTATCGTTCTGTCCATCCTGGAAAAGCGTAACGATCACCTGCACGAATAGTGCAGGAAGATAGACCTGCACCAGTAATCTCGACATAATGGTCAGGAGCATATTGCTTAGCAAACTGTTCATTACACACTAAAACTGTTGCAGCTCCCTCAGACATAAAACAACAGTCCCACTTTTTTAATGGATAGGAAATTAATCGACTATTCATGACATCATCAACAGTCAATTTTTCACCGACTTTACGATAATGCTGAGCTTTTTCACCAGTGGCCATGGCATTATTTTTATTCTTGACCGATATTTCAGCAAAATCCTCTTCAGTTAATCCATATTCTTCCATAAAAATCTTGGCTAATCCTGCATAGTAATTGGTATAGTTTGCTCCTAGCATCGCCTCATATCTTGTATCTGAAGCAATAGCAATGAATTCAGATCCTTTGCTCTGAGAAACAGATCCCATCAATTCATATCCGATCACAGGTACAATATCTGCTAGTCCTGCTCGCACTAAAGCATAAGCAGCATACAGGGCGGATCCACCTGTATTACCACCGTTGTCTATTCGGAAATGTGGGACGCCTACAAGCCCTAGGTGATCATGTAATATCCAATAAGCCGTCAATTGATGACTAAAGTGCACTGAAAAATGGGAATAGACGACCATACCTTTTTCCCGAACATCCTTTAGATGAAACTCGGGAACATCTAAATAGAGTTGCCGGATGCAATTTGCCACCATCTCTTCGATTTGAAGGTTTAATGGATAATCAAAGGGTGTGGTGGTCCCTCCAGCAATAAACACTTTTTGTTGTTCTGGCATGTTTTAATCACTTTTTCTTTATCTTCTAGAGATTTATTCCAGTCAAAAGATAAAAATTTGCGATTAAGCTAAAGATCTGCTCCTTAAAAAATCCTCCTTATCTGGCACTTTTTCTTTCGAGACATATTTATAATTAATATGACAAAATTGAAAGAAATCAGAGGAATGAATATTTTATTGATCAATCCATCAACAGGTTGAAGAGATCAAAATGCAATATATTCTTGCGATAGATAGTGGATCAACTGGTATAAGAGCAGTACTTTTTGATAAACAGGGAGAAATCATTGCACGTGAGTATGAAAAAACAACAGCGCTTTATCCAAAAGCAGGGTGGATCGAACATGATCCTATCGATCTTTGGCAATCCCTAATTAATGTAGTCAGTCGAATCTTTGAGAAACTTGAAGTATCTCCTAAAGATATTGCAGCAATCGGGATTACTAATCAACGAGCAAGCTTCACTTTATGGGAAAGAGATACTGGAAAACCAATCATTAACTTCATTAATTGGGCAGATGTGCGAGCAGCAGACACGTGCAATGTAATGAATAAGAATAAGAAGTGGCGCCTGTTAAAAAAATTCGCTTGGATTGTCAGCAAGATTACACGAAATACTATGCTTACAGCAACTTCAATGCTAAATTACACCACAGATCATGTCACTGTTAGATTAAAATGGGCTTTAGATAATGTGGAAGGATTACAGGAACGATGTAAATCAGGCGAAATAGCCTTTGGTACGATTGATTGTTGGTTCATTTATAAATTAACAGGTGGGAAGATCCACGCTACTGATTATAGTAACGCTGCAACAGGTTTATTAAATCCTTTTGAGTTAAAATGGAATAAGCCAATAATGGGGATTTTTAATATCCCTATGGAAATTCTTCCTGACCTTAAAGATTCAAATGGAGATTTTGGAACAACTGATCCTTCCTTATTTGATGGGGTAAACATTCCTATACGAGCAGCTGCAGGAGATCAACAAGCAGCTCTTTTTGGTCAATGTTGTTTTAATCCAGGTGATGTGAAAATATCCCAAGGTTCTGGTGCTTTTGTCGATATGAATGTGGGCAATAAAGGGAAACTTTCTAAGCGAGGTCTTTTTCCACTTGTCGCATGGGTAATTGATGGAAAAGGTACGTATATGCTTGAGGGATTTGTTGCAACAGCAGGTACATTGATAGATTGGCTAGGTCAAGGAATAGGTCTTAGTGACACACCCAAAGTTCTGAACGAATATGCAGCGAAGTGTGAGGACACTGAAGGAGTGATTTTCATTCCTACTCCCTCTGGTATCCGTTTCCCTTATTTCTCTCCAAACGCAAGGGGGACAATTCTAGGTTTATCTCTAAATACACATCGTAGCCATGTAGCACGTGCAGTTTTTGAAGGTATCGCCCTTCGCCTTGTAGATATTCTCGAAGGGTTAGAAAAAGATACCAAAATATCAATTCGATCGCTTAGAGCTGATGGGGGTGTTTCAAAATCGAACATTTTACTACAATGTCTTGCTGATTTAGCTGATTTGGAGGTTATTCGTGCACCCGAACCAGATATGACCGCGACTGGAGCAGCTTACTTAGCTGGATTAAGTGTTGGATTTTGGCAAGACCAGAATGAGCTACAAGAGCTTTATTCCAATATGGAGCCAATAACATTTCGACCAACAATGGATTCACAAAAACGCCAAGAAAAAATCCTACGATGGAAAAGAGCATTAAAAGCTGTTCTTGAAATAGACTGATTAATAATCAACATAAAGTTCTTTAGAATATTTATTTCAAATAGTCACCCTCATACCTTTTCAAAGCAAGAAATCATCAGGTATTGCAATAAACGAACAAATGAGAATTAAAAGAATTTTATAAAGTCCAAATTGAATAAGCAACTGATTGGAAAGTTAACGAATGGCAGTAAAGACACGAGTGAAGGACTACATAGATTTATTTAGATTCTCACTCGCCGTACTAAGTTGTCTTGCTTTATTGATTGCTGGCTTTATCGTCTATACGTTAAAAGGCGGAGATCCAAACTTCATCTCCTTCCTATTCAACAATGGCATCATCAACATGCAAGGTTTAGTCTTGGCAGTAATCGCAGTTCTATTACTTGCATCTGCGATTGAGGCGATAAACGATGTTTATGATTTCGAGACTGATATAGCAAATAAACGGTTTGATCGTCCAATTGCTAGGGGGGTTTTTACACCTGAATACGTTAGGAACCTATGCATTTTTTTCTTTTCAATTACAATTATTATTTCCGTAATTTTAGTCGTAATGTTTCAAGTTTCAGTTGTACTAATTTTCTTTACTTTATTTAGTGTGTTCGTCGGAGTTGGATATAACTATATTAAAAGAACTGGTTTCATTGGAAACATGTGGGTTTCTATTGGATACGTTGTTCCATTATTCGCTGGTTTTTTCCTGTTTAATCCTCAAGATGATCTGATCATCCTCAACTGTGTTTTAATGCTCATTGCAACTTTTTTCTTAGCAACTGGACGTGAAATTGTGAAAGATATTCAAGACTATGAAGGAGATCTGGTTTCGAATTTAAACTCACTAGCGGTGAAAATTGGGCCAATTCGTGCAGGCTTCATCGCAATGGTGTTTTTTACTGTTGCAGTCATCTGTGCATTTCTAGCAGGCCTTTTTGTGTATAAAAATCTAATATTTTGGTTGTTTTTAATAGCTTTAATTGTCATATTAATAATAACATCAATTACCATTATTACGGAACCTCCCGCATCTGGTGGTAAAAAAGCACGGAAATATACTCGATGGTCTCTCTGGTGGGCGTTGGCAGCTTTCTTCTTCGGCGTATTTTTTATTAATTAGTTATAAAAGGGTAAGAATTATGTTAAATAAATCAGAAAACAATGAACGTTCAGAAACAACTATCAAAATTGAAGATTTGCTATATCCTTTTGCTGTCGTCTTAATTATGTTGTCTTTCTCTTCTCTGACAGGCAATTTAACCATCCTGACTTTGATTATTACTCCCATAATGGAAATGCTCAGAGCCTCTGATTCATTGATGACAATTGCAGATATTGGTATTAATTTAATCGCACAAGCCGGGACTATACTAATATTCCTTGTGCTCTATAGGAAGGGAAGAGTAGAAGCAGAGGAGAAGAGCATGCCTTCGGGTCAGTGGTTTATTGTCATTCTAGTCTATTCGTTGTTAATTGCTTTTACTTTTTTTATGTCAACCTTCATTCTGATTTTAGAGGAGTGGGGTTTTACATTTGAGAGTCCCTATGAGGCATTTGAGCCCACTTTAGAACTATTAGGAATACCAATCTATTATCTAATGTTTTTTGGTATGTATGCCGTGGGAGCAGCTGTTAGTGAGGAGCTGGTAATGCGAAGAACCTTCATTCCTTTTTTAGAACGTCGGGGCCTTGGAACAGTCTGGACTCTATTGTTTTCTAGTCTTCTGTTTTCTCTAATACACGTTCCAGCAGATATTTTATCTGGTTCAGTGGGGTTCACAATCATCCACTTTTTTAGTACATTTGCTGCAGGATTAGCTCTTGGGTTTCTGTATATGCGGACCAGAAATATTATCTGGCCGATTATTCTGCATGGTTTAAATAATGGAGTTGTTGCTTTAGCCCAGATTGGATTGGTACGATGGGATGAACTGGGTGATTTTACAATTTTTTCCCTGTATGTTTTGTGGATGTTGTCGATGGTGGTCATTGGTGTTGGAACTGCAGTAGCTATTGTGATTCAATTCTTTAGATATCGTAAATCCCTTTATCCTCCTGCATGGCTCCGAATTCTTACTGATTTTAACATTCGTTCTTCACGTCTGCTACCAATATCTGGAATTGTTCTAGGGTTTATTTTCTTTGAAGCTGGAATACCTATTATTTTCGATATATTTTATGACTTGTTTGGGGAATTAAATCAAGGATTCTTGACTTTTTATTATTTAATGAAAAGTGTGTATTATGGAATACTGGTAACAGTACTAGGAGTGTTTATTTACAAAAGAACTGGTCCTCTCCAAGATCCTGATTGGGTTTCAGACCTGAAATTTCCTGAAGCACCCGCGTACAGATATTCCTATGGTTATTCCCCTTCTACGACAATGTCTCAGAATCTCTGTAGCTCATGTGGACGTACAGTTCCCCCTAATACACAATTTTGTGTTTTTTGCGGTAAAAGAATCGAGAATATATGTAAATCTTGTGGACGAACAGTTACCACTAATACACAATTTTGTGTCTATTGTGGATCAAAAATCGAGACCACAAAAATTCCCTTTAGTACTGATGAATAGCAGAGAGATTATCAGTTATGGTATTTTATAACCAATCGTCCGTAAAAATTTCTTCCGTTCTTTAACATCCTCTTCTGTTTCGATTCCTTTAGGAGAAAATCCATCAACAATCCCGAGGATTGCCCTTCCTTTTTCAGCTTCAGCAACAATTACTTCTACTGGATTCGCTGTGGCACAGAAGATCGATACTACTTCTGAAACCGACTGAACGCGCTTTAGTACATTGATCGGAAAAGCGTTTTTCAGATAAATGATGAAAGCATGTCCCGCTCCAATTCTAAGAGCCATTTCTGACGCCAATTTTTCTAGTTCATCGTCATTTCCAGCGTAGCGTACAAGGCAAGGTCCAGATGCTTCACTAAAAGCAATACCAAACTTAATTCCTACGGATGCCTCAACTAGAGCTTCATACATATCTTCAACCGTCTTAATAAAATGAGATTGTCCTAGAATAATATTCAATCCTTCAGGTATATCAATCTTGACAGTTTTGATTTCTACCATAGTTATCACCTTTTCACGTTTCAAATACAATACTAATTATTTTTTTTATATTTCCCTTGTTTTTTTTGAGTGGGGAAAGCGACTAATGGTCGCAAATTTTATCATATTGATGCTGAGAAATATGCACGATAATCCATTTCTCCATTCAAAAGAGATATCTCTTTAAAAAAGAGAATATATTGACCTGTATGGAGATTTCTCTTTAAAAAAGAGCCCCTGTATGGATATTGAAATGAAATGCCTTCTCTCAAGAGTCCTCGGCCTTACATAATGGCAATCGGTTTTGCTTGTCTCATCATCGGTTTTATAAGTGTCTTTTTTCTACAGGTTACTCACGGAGGAATAGATCTCAATGGATTTCACACCAGTGACACTTTCTACTTGGATGGGGGTAAGTCATTTTCAATTGCAGCAGAGGGCTCTAATCACCCCTTCGGATCAGGTGGTGGGGAATTTGTCCTTTATACAAGTAACGGGGCTGTAGTTCTTAGAAAATACATAGAATTCTCGTTTGATGGTGATTCTGATTGGATTACTGTCTATGTTGGTGGATTCAAAGTCCAGTCTTCTGGGAATTATTACTTCCAATATATTGAAGACTATAACACTGTTTATAGTCCAGCCAAAATCACGATTCAAGAATCACTTGTTGAAAGCTTAATCGGAGTTGATTCTTTCGATCTAATGATAATAGGGTTTTTTTGTGTTTTTGGAGGCGCTTTTTTACCTGATATGTTTGGCTGGATAAGAGACCGTTTTTCAAAGAGCACTCCAAGCAGAGAAGAGGAATCAGCAGAAACCGTAACTCCAGATTTGGATGACTTTGAAATCTCCACACTTGAATTCGAAGTGATTTCATGTCCAACTTGTGGTCATATGACAGATGGAATGTATTGTGAGCAATGTGGTTCACAATTAAGAGAAATTGACTAAATTCCTTCGAGGATAATCCTCAAGACCTCAGAGTGTTCTTAAAATTTCAGAAGGCTGTTTATTTTTCAATGATCTAACTGGTATATAAGTTCCAAGTACACTTAATATAATCGCGATTATGTAAATTAAGGGAATTATTGGATCAGGTGAAACGATTATTAAAGGAAATTCCACTAAGATTGCATTTTGAGCCCATTGGATATAAGCAAGACTGTAACCTACAATCCCTCCTAAAATGGTTGATACAATCGTCAAGATTAGTGCTTGAGAAATAAACACTAGTACAAGGTCCTTTTCTTTAAGTCCAATAGCTTTGATTATTCCAATCTCATGTATGGCTTCAATAATACTAGTTTGTGTACTGCTGAATATTGAAAAGAAAGCAATAATAAGACTTAATGAAAGTATAACAGATAACATTTCGCTACTGTCCTCTTGTTGAGTTATAAGCATTTCTAGCAGAGTGTCTATTCGAATAGTCTGAATAGATGTACCAAATTCCAGAAATAATTCGCGTTGAACACTTTCGATTGTTTCAGAGTCCTTATTCACGCATTTGATGAAAACTCTATCGATCCTTGAGGCGACAGTAATTTGCTCACTGGTGTTCATTTGATTATGAACAATAGTATTCCAGGTAGTATTTCCAACAAATACTGCTGAAGAATCTGCAAATTTTGAGGCAAAATGTACATCATTAAAACCAGGAATACGATCAGCTACACCAACAACAGTTAGATTCAGATTTTTTCCATAAAGTTCATCATTCTTTTTCACTGGACTATGGATCATTAAACGAATCGATTTGTTTACTTTAAGATTCAATCGTTCAGCAATTGCTCGAGAGACAACAATGGTGTTATTATTGTCTACAAGATTTTTCCACGCATTATTACTTATTGAGGGAGGGGTATAAAGACTATCCCCAAAATCTAAATCAGGTATTGAGTAAATCCCGCTAGGTGATATTGAATTAAACAGAGCCATATCACCTAAGGTAACTTGGCATCCTATTAAAAGAAACATGTTTCCAGCAGTTGTATAAGAAACTTTTGAGATATTTTCATGTTTTTTTATGAAAGAAATTACAGAAGGATCAACATAATTCCCAATTACTCCTGATGACTGAACTATAATATCTGAACCATAATAATGTCTGAGACTCTCTGTCATCATGTAGTTCTGTAGACTATTTGACATAGATAAGTATAGAATAAAACTAAGGCTTAAGGCAAAGATTGTTGCAGTTAAAGCATTTCGTCTCTGATTCTTTGTTAAAAAAGTCTTTGTCATGATTCCTATCTTTCGTGTTCTCCTGGTTATAAACAGAATCTTAACAAGAAACATCTCAAAAATTGGAGAAAAAACACCAACTGCTAAAAGAACTGATCCGATTAAAAATGACAGCAATAAACTTAGAAATAATATCTGTGATAAATTTTGATCGTCAATGACGTTAAGTAAGGGGAAGATCACAAAAAAAATTGACCCAACTCCTGCAACCGCAAGTCCGATTAAACCCATCGATTTCGAAACATGTCTTTCCCTCTTAATAGAATATTCTTGATCGTAGTGACGGCCAACTTCCAGGGACAATACAATATTCTTATTGATTAAGCTTGTACTTGGTTTTATAGCCGAAAAAAGTCCAGCTAAAGCACCAATAATGGAAGAGAATACAATCGTTTGAACGGTAATAGTTATAGTATAATTCTCAAGACTTGAAAGTAGAAGACTCGAAATCAACATTGTTAAAAGATACCCTAAACCTAGTCCAACGATTACACCCCAGAATACACTGAATAACTGACTCAAAAACAACATTATGAGAATTTTTGAATCTTTGACCCCTAAAGTTCGCAGCATTCCATACTCTCGATTCTTCTCTTCAATTGATATGGTATTAAGACTGTATATTAATAAAGTAGACAATAAGAGAATAAGGATCCCAATAAAATTCAACAATAGTCGTACACCTGAAAAATCAGCAGCTTCGATTGCAGTGGCTTTTGGTAATGCGACAGAATAGTCAAGACCTATTTTAGATTGGATTGCTATGGCTAATTGTTGTGCTTTTTGAACCGATCCTTCAGGATCAATTGCTGAATACATAGAAGGATCGGTAAATTTACCAATTATGGTTGTACAAACTTCAGGAATCTGTAACCAAGACTCAATTAGTGAAAGATCTACAACAATGATATTGAAACCTAATGGTAACCTTTGCTTGCTTTCTACTACTTGTGAGATTTCAAGTTTATGTTCATGAGTAGTCCCTGAAGGATCTTGAAAATTAATATAGAAGTGGTTGATTGATAAATTCTCGTTGAGTACAGTTTTAACATTCTTACCGAAATTTCCGACCAATAAGCATTGATTTATCCCGATCGGTTCAATTATTTCTGGATCAAAACTCCCAATGAGTAAATCATTTTCTTTAGTAATATCTAATCCGATTAAATTTGCAGGAATATCAATTAGATCCTCTGATTCATATCTAATCCTCATGTATGCCTGCGAGATGTACCTTGGGGTTGTATCTTTTATTTCATCAATCTCGTTAATTTGCACCATAAGACTTGAGTAATTTTCAATAGAAATACCCTCCGAAGGATTTATCTCAAAATCATAATCTTGAGCGGTATTTAAAATCAGGTCAACATATGAGTTCGACAGTGTATCGACAGTAGCGTTCATAGCAACTAAAAGGCCAATACTAAGACCGATTGACACAATTCCAATCACGTTTCTAAATTTGTGACCCTTTACATCACGATAAATAAATTTCAGCATCCAAGCAAACTGTTTAATCGGGGATTTTAGATTCAAAATCATCCCTCACTGGAATTATTTTCCTTACTTTTTCCAACAAATCTCCCATCTATCATTTCAATGATTGTTTCAGCATATTCAGCCACACTCAAATCATGAGTCACCATAACTACTGTTTTTCCCATTTTATTCAAATTCTTGAGTATCTGTATTATCATATGACCCGTCCGAGAGTCTAAATCACCTGTGGGTTCATCTGCAAGTATGAGAGGGGGATCATTTGCTAAGGCTCGAGCTATAGCGACACGTTGTTGTTCACCACCACTTAATTCGGAAGGTAGATGATGACCCCTTTTGGATAGACCAACTAGTTCTAATAATTCATTAGTTCGTGTTTTTGTAAATGAATCTGATTTACTTCCAGTAAAAATTAATGGAATGGAGATATTTTCCGCTGCAGTTAGGGTAGGTAATAGATAGAATTGTTGAAAGATAAACCCCGTCACTCGAAGGCGTATGGCAGATAATTTATCTTTTGAGAGATTTGAAATATCGACTACTTCATTTTCCCAATTTCTAATAACCACTTGGCCTCGGGATGGTGAATCCAACCCTCCTAATAAATGCATTAGAGTTGATTTCCCAGACCCAGACGGCCCCATAATTGAGATAAAATCACCTACATTTACCTTAAGATCCACTCCTCGGAGGGCATTCACCGCATTTTTTCCCATTAAGTAAGATTTGTGAAGATCAGAACAGGCCACCATGAGAGTTGAATCATCGTCTTCTTCGAAGCTTACCAGCTCCTTACTACTGAATTTAACTCCACATTTTGGACAGAATAAGTAATCATTAGGAAACTCATTAGCACAATTCGGACATTTTTTCAAGTTATTTCCTTCCTTGTTAATTGTTTTCGGTTTTTTTTTACTAACATTGAGTAATAATTGAGACATGATTAATTCTGTATTCGTACTACCAGTGTTTCAGCTACTTGATCTAATGCTCGTTGATTTTTAACTTTTTGAATGTATTTCCCGATAAGAACGTCGAAAAACAAGAATTCTGCTTGTGTTTTGGGGAGATTACGGACAATGGCCTGTTTCCAATTAATTCTTATCCCTGAAATATCGACTACTGTCAAACCGAAAAGCTTTTTCCCTATTGTGGTTGAGAAAAGACCCTCCAAGAGAATGGGGTAGCCAAAGAATAGAAAAATTCCAGAGACAGTCGAAATTATTATTAAAAAGAATTCAACAATAGCTATGATTGGATTTGCCTCATAGACAGCATATGGGCCAATTAAAAATACAGGGATTAAAGAGACGAAACTGACCAAGATACTGAGGAAAAAATCGATTAAATATGCAATTGTCCTAATTCCAAACCCTGCTGGTGATATTTCCCAATCTTTGCTTGAACTAAGATTCTTAGCTACTGCATAAGGATCACCAAACACTTCCTCTGGGTTTGTAGTGTTGGTATCTTTCATTGCCTCGATTACATCTATTTTTAAACTTTCTAATATCGAATTTTTTGCTGATTGTGGGTATGGTAGTAATTTATTGATTTTCTGCACATAAATATCAATCGAATCTAGCTTTTTAGCTTTATTCATTCTTTTTTCACTCACACTCTTACATCTAAACTAATTTTTGTATAACCTCAGTGAATTCTTGCATGGATAATTTGAGAAGGTCAAGAAATTCTTTTCCCGCGTTGGTGAGCTCATAGACATTTCTTTTCATCACTTTCCCCTCTTTAGTTGTTATTTCAACGGATTGACTGATGACTAGTTCTTCTTTTTCAAGATTTGTAAGCATTGGGTAGATATTTGATCCGGCAATGGAAATCATTCCATCTGTAAATTCTTTTATCTTTTTAGTCAATGGATAGGGATAATTTTCCCCTTCTGAAAGTGAAAGCAGGATTAGTGGCTTGGAAAACCCCTTTTTAAACTCTGTTTGCCATTTATGCAGTAATTCTTGGTGATTCATAACTTCAACCCCTATGAGTTATACTGTATAAGTTATAGTATATTACTTATATATACTTTGCTATTATAGAATGTTCAAAAAATTATGTAATTGATCATGTTTAATCTGAAATAAGAAATACCAGACTTAACTCAGTAATATTAAGGGTGTTGTTAGAAGAACAATTCCTAATAACAAAAAATACCTAGATTTTAGAGCTCCCCATTTTGTTTTTCCAACAATTGTAACTAGTGCTGTCACAAGAAGAATAATGATTAAACTTACCAATCCCTTAGCCACAAATAGAGGAACGCTATAAAAACCTATTACGAAGAGTGCAAGGATAAATTTACTCTTAACCATATTCCATCTATCGTCTGTAAATCGTTGCATTGGATCCTTGATTTCTAGTTGGATAAGGAGCAGGAGAAAGTCAGCCATTGGATAAATAACAAAGAATTGTAATGCAAAGAACAAAGAATTCTCTTGTGGTATGAATAGAAAAACAATCGTTAAACCAATAACAATAATCGGAGCTAAGAAAAAATGTTTACGAAAAGCACGAATCCGTTTTATTGCCAACCAATCTTTTAATAAATATGCAAACCAAGGTGATTTTTCAGTAAAAATTGAGTTTCCTTTAATGTCACTATCAATCAGTTCAGGTGGTTGAATGGTTTTTCCACCAATAAAATCCTCTAATTTTGCTGCTTGAAATGACAACACTGGAATAATCTCTGCCATATCTTCCATTGGTTTATAGTATGCTGCAATAATACTTGTAACTCCTGCAATTATAATTGACTCTGAAATTAAAATTATAAGGCCTATCCAACTCTGCCAAGGAACGCCAGATCGAAAAAAGAAACTTGTTGCTATAACAGCTGTATTAATCAAAGGAATAAGAAGGAAATCCGAAAGTGTTTCAAAATCCGGAACAACTTGTTGTTGGTACATTAGAAAGGCTAAAACAGGTACCCATAGCAGAATTATACCTATTAACGGTGAACTACTATCTAACCATACTTGATACCAGCTATTCTTACGACGAAACCGTCGAAATGTAAAAAAGGCTAAATCAGCAATATTTCCACACAGATTGAAAGTTAGAAGGCATACAATCAGTACACCTACCATCCTCCACCAAGGTAGATGAAGTACCAGCATCAAAGGACCAAACAAACATACAATTGATGGAACAACTACTAAAACTACTTTGAGGGATTCTGTTAACCGTGCTCCAAGGTACATAACTGATGATTCTACTGGTATTCGCTGAAAGAAATGTACATCTTGACGTCCACCAATATATGGATTTCGCAGTCCAGTGGCCCCAGCAGCAACCAAATAAGATAAACCTGTTGCAAAGAAGACTATAAATCCGAATACCAATAGATCCCTATAAGCAACAGGTGGTTTGAAGTCCACATCTTGCGAGAAAATCCCTAAAAACGCAATAACTAGGAGAATTCCAAAAAATAAAAAATAAATGAAGACAAAAAGCATCCCTACTAAGAATTTTAAGGGGGAGTGTCTTCGATAGAAAGCTTTCATTCGTAGTTGACACAAATACCATACCTTATCGAAGACGACTCGCAGTTCTCCCATACTATCCTTCCTCATATCCTTCAACTACTGAGAGGTACACGTCCTCGAGGTTTGCATCCTCAGTAAGTCTGTTACGTACATCGGATAGTGAACCTTGAACCACAATTTGACAATCATGATTCAATATGATAACATCAGAGCACACACGCTCGATATCTCCTAGTAAATGGCTACTAATAAGGATAGTTCCTGGAGACTTAATAACAAACTCAGGCACTCCTTTCCTAATGAACTGTGAGAATAAATTCAAACACAAGTGTCTTCCACTAGGATCAAGGCCGTTGAGGGGTTCATCAAGAAGTAAAAGTTCAGAATCCTGTACAAAGGCCGCAGCTACCGACAGACGTTGCCTATTTCCTTCAGATAGAGTGGTAATCATCCGTTCTGCCCAACGTTCCAATTTGAATGCTCTGAGTAAGGCGATTATTCTTCTCTTTTGGATATCTTTTCGTAATCGAAGGACAGAGCCTACCATCTGTAGATATTCTTTGGGAGATAAGTGTTCATAAAAGATACACTCTTCTGGAACATAACTAATACGTTTTCGGCAATTGTATAGTAGGTGCTGCTCTTTAATCCTGTTTTGATGAGTTAATTGTCCAAAAAGGGAAATTTTACCGAAAGATACATCGGTAAAACCAAGCAAACACTTGAATAGGGTGGTTTTTCCTGATCCATTAGGCCCAACTAATCCAGTACAAGTTCCTTTCTTGACTGAAAACGAGATGCCATCAAATACGGGGAATTTATCATAATTTTTTACTAAGCCAATCACATCAATGATTGCTTGCTTATCTTCCATTATTGATCATCGTTTCTTGTATCAGAAAATTGGTATACTTGAGATAAATTGACTAAATACCATTTTAAAAACTTCTGTTTGTACCAACTCATACTCTCAGCACACATTTCGAAAGTATGGCAACTATCTTAACGGTTTAGAATATTAAGAGATCTGATTCTTAGATTCGAAAGTTAAAACATTATCTTCTTGCACGACATAATATGAGGAATTCGATATGGATTTTTTCAAAGTAATTGAAACCAGAAGAAGTATTAGAGCTTATCATCCTGATAAACCAATAAAAGATGAGCAATTATTGAGAATATTACGAGCAGCCAGGTTAGCACCAACAGCTGCTAATAAACAACCCTTTAAACTAGTTGTTATTAAAAATCCTAAAAAGACTCTTGATTTTGTCAAACAAAAAGCTGTCCATCAAGCACCCCTTGTTATTGCGATTTTTGTCAACGAAGCAGCAGCATGGGAAAGAAAATTCGATCGAAAGAATTTCGCATGGGTTGATGGAAGTATCGTATTTGAACATTTAATTCTTGCTGCGACAGCTGAAGGATTGTCTACCGTGTGGATAGCAAATGCTGATCCTGCTGCTATGGAGAAAGCCTGTAAGGTACCTGATAGCTTTCGTTTTCTTGCATTAACTCCAATTGGTTATGCTGCCGAAAAACCCAAGGAGCTCTCCAGAAAACCAGAAAGCGAGTTAGTGAAATTTATTGAATGATCAATCTTAAGCTTTTTTTTGGAATTCCCCATTTTTATAACAGAGATC